>CAZGJW010000132.1:0-8524 GCA_964525675.1 uncultured Spirochaetota bacterium | reverse complement strand
TTATGATAGGAAATCTTAATCATGTGGGCGTGAGTGTAATAGATCTTGAGAAAACTGTACAATTCTATACCGAAGTCATGGGAATGGAGATTGAATACTATACATATCATAAAGGAGTTGAAATCAGCGAAGTTGTGAATGTGGATGATGTTGAATTAAAAATATGTGTTGTGAAAAAAGGATCACTCAAAATTGAACTCCTGGATTACGGTAAAAAACGTAGAAATGGAATTGGTTATCCTGATCAGACAGTTCCTGGTTTGATTCATATCTCATTCGTTGTTACTGATATTGATCATGAGTATGAAAGAATTAAATCAATCGGCTATGAGTTTAATTCACCGCCAACAGTTACAAGACAAAATGGTCCGAAAATATGCTATTTCAAAGGGCCCGATAATGTAATCATAGAATTGTATGAAGAAAAGCTATAAGGAATGTATTGTATGGAGGGTTGTTTATTATGTTAGGAATTAAAAATCCTGCAAAGAAGAGTCCGATGGAGCGGTTTAATGAAACCTGTGAGACCAGTGAGATCTGGTGGGATTCCTCACCGCTTGTATTCAACAGCTGGTCGGAAAAAACGATAGCCGAAGCGCTGCCCGAACGGAAGGCTGAAATAAAGGAGTGGCATGCACGTTACTACATTTCCGATAAGCCGATGGAACAGCTTTTCAGGGGTGTAACCACAAACCCGCCGTTGAGCTGGGCTGCGGTGAAGGATGATCCTGGATTCTGGCGGGAGTGGGCGATCGAGCAGAAGAGGATGCATCCTTATGCTTCAGCGCATGACATCTGGTGGATGATGTACCGTGAGATAGTGAAGCGGGGTGCGGAGAAGTACCTGGGCGTGTTCAACCGGTCCGGGTTTCAGTACGGATATCTGAGCGGGCAGGTCGATCCGAGGGATTACGAAGACGAAGAAGCGATGAAGAAGCAGGCTCTCGAGATTTCCGGAGTTGGTTCGAATATTATGATTAAGATACCCGCGACTGCGGAAGGTGTGCGGGTGATCAAGTTTTTAACATCGAGAGGGATCCCGACCAATGCAACCCTTGCCTTTGTGATGCCGCAGTTTGTTGCTGTTGCGAATGCGGTAAAGGATGGGCTTAAGGAAGCGAAGAAGAACAATGTTGATTTGTCAATGTGGCGAAGCGTTATCACGACCATGTCAGCGCGGTACGAAGAGCTCGGGGATTTCAAGAAGGAGCAGGAAAAGCTGGGCATCGAGCTGAGCGAAGCTGAACTGCGCTGGTCGTCGATAGCGATTCTGAAGAGGGCGATACACTTTCTAATTGACGGGAATTATCCGAGCAAGATGCTGGTGGCGTCGATGAGGGGTGGCCCTGTTGTGGATGGAAAGATGCAGGTATGGCATTTCGAAAAGCTTGCAGGTGCCGACCTGGTCTATACCTGTCCCGGGAAGTACATCAACATAGTCGACGAGTACTGCTACGATATCGAGTTCGACCCCGAAGCATGGAAGGAGCCTGTGCCGGATGAAGTGCTTGAAAAACTGAACAAATTCAAGTTTTTCAGAGAAGGGTACGAACCCGATGGTCTCGAGCCGCTGCAGTTCAATAAGCATCCATCCACAGTGGCAACCGCCACACAGTTCAGTAATGCAACGAACGAGATGGAAAGCTTTGTCGAAGAGGCGCTCAGAAACGCCGATATTAAACCGAAGGTGCAGGCAGCCGTGTGAATGCAAACAGTAAATGCTGGGTGTTTTAACTGTAAAACCATATTTTTATATATGGAGTAAGTCTCTGAATTGATTGGTTAAAGAACATTGAATTTATAAGTTTGTACGTTAACGTTATATTCTATTAACAGCTCTAGAGAACAAACAATCCATTACTTATTAAGATAAGGTCAATAAGTCGATTAAATAATCATTCAAGATTTATTCGCAGGATTTATTCGGGAATTTTATTACCCTTGCATTTTAAAATTATTTAGATTACTCAGGATCAAATACCTACAGAGGAGAAGTTCATGAAAAGTATCGATGTACTGCCCTGTGAAGACCGCGAAACGAAGATATCGTTTCCAGATATCCCGGTGTTTGCAAACCGGCCCTCTCTGAGCGAGGAGCTTGAAAAAGGCATCATCACAGAGGATGAGGCGCTTCGGGTGTACCGGGGTATGCTCTTGCAGAGAAACTTCGAGTACATGGTGCGCGACCTGGACAACAAGAGATTTGTTCCAGTCGAGGGGTATGAGTTCAGGGGGACGACGCATCTGAGTGTGGGGCAGGAGGCCTCTGCAGCGGGAGCGATGAGCGTGCTTTCAATCAAAGACTACATAACGAGCACGCACAGGGGGCACGGGCACTGTATCAACAAGGGCTATTTTGCCCTTTATCAGATGGATGAAGCGTCGTTGAAACTGTTTCTCAGTACTGCTTCGAAAAACGAGTTTCCGATTGATAAATACGACAGCACGTTCCAGGCTGCGCTGGAGTACCACCTCTACCGTACCATGGCGGAGTTGCTGGGCAAGGAGGCGGGCTACTGCAGGGGGCGGGGAGGCGGGATGCACATAGCCGACTTTTCCGTCGGCAACCTGGGAGCCAATGCCATCGTGGGGGGCAGCATGGGTATAGCGACCGGAGCTGCGCTTGCCGTTAATCTTCAACAGGAGGAGCGCATCGTGGTCTGCTGTGTTGGAGACGGGTCCATGAACAACGGTATCGCCCATGAATCCATGAACTTTGCGGCCATGGCGCAGTTTGATCACGGGCTTCCGGTCGTGTACTTCATCGAAAACAACCAGTACGGGTATACGGGTCAGCAGAAGGGAGAGGTGACCGGTATCGAGTTTTTATCTCAGCGTGGCGCCGGGTACAATGCGAAGAACATGCATGCCGAAACGATATGCGGAAACAATGTGCTCGCCGTTCGAGAGGCCATGAAGCGCGCCCGCGAGCTCTGCCTGAAGGGTGAAGGGCCGGTGCTCCTCGAGGCGAACACCTACCGTCACTGGGGGCACAACTTCAAGGACAAGGGCACGGCCTACAGGACAGATACGGAAAAGAAGGCGTGGCGAGCGCATGATCCGGTAGATTGGTTTACCGATGAACTTTTAAAAAGCGGCATCCTCACCGAGGAAGGTGCTGAGCAGGAGTGGGAATCCGCGCGCCGGCTTATAGAAAAGGTCACGGTCGCGGCTGCAAAAAGCAAAGACCCTGACATACGCGATATCTACTTCGGCGTGTATGCAAAAAGCAGCTCGGAGGGAATAGACGATGAGTATAAAACCCTGAACCTGCTCAAAAAGCCACGGCGCATTCCGCGGGATAGTGAGGGCAGGATTTTAGCGCGGCATGCGGTGGTCGAAACGCTTACCGAAGAGATGATTCGGGACAGGCGGGTCGTGGTGTGGGGTGAGGATGTTGCCGAACAGGGGGGGGCCTACAGCGCCACCTACGGTCTGCTTGATATATTTGGCAGAAAGAGGGTGTTCAACACCGCGATATCCGAATCCGCGATCATTGGCACCGGAGTGGGCGCCGCCATGGCGGGCCTGCGGCCTGTGGTGGAGCTCATGTATATAGATTTTGTCCTGCAGGCCATGGACCAGGTCGGAAATCAGGCCGCGAAGGCGAGGTTTATGTTCGGCGGCCAGTACACAGTTCCTCTCACCATACGGGCGACGATAGGCGGCGGCAAGGGGTACGCCGGACAGCACTCGCAGAGCCTGGAGGCGGTGATCGCCATGTTTCCCGGTATCAAGGTTGCAGCGCCGTCCAACGCGTACGACATGAAGGGCCTGCTAAAGACCGCGATACGCGACGACAACCCGGTCTTTTTTATAGAGCACCAGATGGTATACCTCGAAAAAGCCGTCGTTCCCCCGGATGAAGACTACACCATACCCTTCGGGAAGGCGCGCCTGGTGAGGGAGGGAAGCGACATTACGGTTGTTGCATATTCAAACATGGTGAGCAGGACGCTCAGGGCAGCTGAAAAGCTCGAAGAGGAGGAGGGCATTCGCGTAGAGATAGTTGATCCCCGCACCCTCGTGCCGCTCGATATCGAGACTATCAGCAATTCGGTAAAAAAGACCGGCCGTGCCGCAATCGTGGTGCAGGCGCCCTATACGGGAAGTTTTGCGAGCCACATCTCCCACGAGACCTCGGTGCGCTGCTTCGACAGCATGAAACTGCCTGTTCGCATTATCTCAGGGTACGACGTTACCCCGCCGATGGCATACCCGCTTGAAGTGGAGAACATGCCGGGTCCCGACCGCATCGCACGGAGCATAAAGGAGACTGTTGAGGGCAAGAGGGTAATCGATGTGTATGACGACCGGTATACACCGATAACGGTTTCCTGAAGTTTGTGAAGCAGCTTTTATCCGGAAGCTTTGCGTCTGATTAATACCGCCGGTAAACTCACCAGTATTTGTCAACAAGGACAGTTAAATGGACATAAGCTCCGCTTATAAATCGTAGAGAACGGTAATATATACACGGGAGCATTTGATCACGCAGGGATTTTCTAAAGCGGGATGTGTCCCACGACGTATGCTAAAAACAGGGCTGTTCCCATCGGTATAAAAAGATTATCCAGGTCGTAGGGTGAGAAAAGCTCGATAAGGGCAGGCAGAGCGGCGGTGATTATGGCCTTTTGCACGGGGAGAAAAAAATAGAGTATCAGAAACGCGGATGCAAAGAATGCAAGCGTGCCTTCGAGGGTTCGTTGAAAAACCGGGAACTTGATTTTCCCGAATCTCTTGCCAACAAGTCCCGATAATGAATCCGATATGCAGACAATGAGGATTGCCGGTATATATACGCGCGGTTCGAATAAGATAAGACAGAGGAGAATGCCGACGGTCAAAGAGATCGGCCCGATTATGAAGCCGCCTATTTCAGAGTAACGTCGTGCTTTTTTAGTAACATGAGAAAAGAAAGGAAAATGAAATCCGATGTACCGGAGGGTCTCAGAGATCGCGTACAATGCGATAACCGCGATGAGCAGTGTGCAGATAGCGGTTTTATTAAAATACGCAAGAAAGGGCAGGGGCACGCCGAGAAAATGGACGAACTTTCTATATATTTCGCGTCTTAGGGAATATTTTTCATGTGACAGGCGGGCCGGCAGGCTATTTTCCGGTACGATGTAGGGAATGATCTCAAGAAGATTATAGCCGTCGATCACGATATTCGCGTGTTTTCGAATGATCCTCGACGGATTGTATCCGATACCGGTCCTGCTATTGCGTATTATAGACAGGTTGTTAGGATCATCGGCAACGACAACAACGTCGTTCCAGCTCAGACCGAGCTCTGTCATGAGATCAATCAGGATTTCTTCTTTCGATCTACCCGGTTTACTGTCGAGACTAACCCTTGCGCCCTTGATTGTTGCGTTGAGTCCTGCGTAGTGATCCGCCCCGTACTCTTCTGAAAGCCCCTTCAATATGAAACTCGGGATTCCCGAGCTCAGGAGGGAGATGTAATACCCATTTTTCTTGAGCACTTCGAAGGTTTCTTTGATATTCCTGGATTTCCGCATCCGCCCGGCAATATCCACCGCTTTTTTAGCATCGAAGTGTTTCGTTATACCGAGAATCGCAGTAAGAAGCTCTTCAAAACTGATAGCACTCGTGTAGTACCGCCATCCCAGAAAAAGAGTTTTAAAATAATTTTTAAGCCCGGTTGAGCGTGCAATCCGAATTAAAAAGACACTCCTGAACAGGACGCCGTCAACATCGAATACTGCTATCCCGCTATATTTTTTTTCCATACCTCTGTCTTTCCCTGAAGCTTGTACTGTAAAGCCTGAACATTATTTTCAGATGATCGGTTGTCCCAAACAGCATAGTATAAATTGGGAACCTAATCAACAGCTAAGTGAATTCATCATTCGTAAAAAATCCAAACATCGTCAAATAACTTTTTGACTTGATAAATACGAGCCCCTGACTTTTCTTTACCCTGTGCGAGAAGAGAGCTATAGTTAAAAAACCAGGAATGCAGTAAAAAGCGGCGCAAGTCCCCCCAGGGGAAAGCCGCTTCGAGGCCGATCCTTGGCAGGACTGGGTATTAAAAAGTAACTTAATCGAAGTTACTTAGAAGCGGCATGCATCCTCTGGGACTGAATATCATAAAGTAACTTCGCGAGAAGTTACTTAGAAAAGTTTTAGGGTGCGCGATTCATGGAAATGACGGTCGAGAAGATAGTTCATGGAGGCCTGGGTCTCTGCCGTATAAGGGGCGGGGTGGTTCTTGTTCCCTATGCCGTTCCGGGCGATGTAGTCGAAGTTTCATTCAATGAGGGCGGAGGAGGAGTGAGCTTCGGCTGGATCAGGGAAGTTAGGAACCCCTCACCATCCAGAAGACAGTCTGATTGCCCCGTTTTCGGGATATGCGGAGGGTGTGATTTCGATAACATGAGCTATGAGTGCGAAATCAAGGTGAAGGAAGAGGTGCTTGAGGAGGACCTTGGAAGAATTGCGGGAATCAGAAATCCTGTAATAGATAGAACAATCGTTTCACAGAATGAGTACGGCTACAGAAATCATGCGCAGTTCAAGGTCAAAGGTGCCGCCGGATTTTTTATGAAACAATCCCACGAAGTGGTGCCCCTGCCGGTACAGGGGTGCCTTCTGCTCGACCCTGTCATCAATGCCTATTTCAATAGCCGTGTGCGTAGCAAAATTCTTCATCCCGGCGGGTTTCGCATCAGGTCAAATAATCGGGGTGAAGTGTTTCAAAAAGGGATCCCGGGGATTGTACCGGACGGTTTTGCAACATATTACCCCAAGGACCTTCGATTACGAGTCGGTATCGATGATTTTTTTCAGGTGAACAGGTTTACTATCGACGGCTGGCTCGATCAGATCACCAGATACCTCGAGCCTGAACGTTCTGACAAGGTGTTCGACCTGTACTGCGGTTCAGGCCTCATCTCCCTGTACATTGCCCGCTTCGTACGGTCAGTATCGGGAATCGAGCTTAACAGAAGGGCAGTACAGAATGCATTTTACAATGCCCGTGCAAATGGAATAGAAAACGTTGCATTCTACCGGGCAGATGCAGGCGGCGATTCTGTTTTTAAGATGCCAGCCGACAAGGTCGTTGTTGATCCGCCGCGAACTGGACTTACTTCCCGGCTTGTTTCCGGTATTACCTCGATGCGGCCGTCTGTGGTTGTATACGCCTCCTGTGATACGGCGACCTTCGCCAGGGATATACGTCTGTTCACAGAAGAGGGGTATGTACTCGACAGGGTAACGCCTGTCGATATGTTCCCGAGAACGAGACATTCGGAGGTTGTCGCCCGTATTGTTGAGGATGGGAAAAACAGCTGAACAATACCTTGACATGAACACGGTTCTTTTCTATATTCACACTATTGAAACCTTTCTGTCCATTGCGTGGACCGGCAGACCGAGGGGAGGTATATTTTGAGACGTTACGAGTATGTGTACATCTTTGAGCCGCAGGAAGACATAGCGAAAAAATCCGTCGATTTTGTGAAAAAACAGTACAATTCTATGGGAGTCACCCTGCTCAAGGAAGACGAGATGGGCAAGCGAAGACTTGCGTATGAAATCAACAAGCAGACCGATGGATTTTACTATGTGACAGAGATCGAAATAGACGACTTTTCAAAACTGCAGGAGTATGAATCCGAATTGAAGCTCAATTCGGATATCATCCGATTCATGAAGGTTCGTTTATAGCCGTCCACCCATTGGGTTTCTACACACGGGCAGAAAAATGCGACTGCGCAATTCTTAACAGAGTTCCATACGGCTTCCTGAAATTTTCAGGAGCAGAGCAGCGGGATAGGGCCTGCAATAAAAGCGGCGCAAGTCCCCCTGGGAAAAGTCCTTGACAGGATACATCTCCCCGGGACCGAGTATCAAAAAGTAATTTAATCGAAGTTACTTAAAAGTGGTTTACGTTCCTGGGGAACCGAATATCATAAAGTAACTTCGCGAGAAGTTACTTAAAAGAGGTTGTAATTCGTTCGAAATGCTTTACAATTAAATTTAATTGTAAAGGAGGATTTTGACATGGCCTGGGATATAAATCATGTCGTGCTCGTCGGACGGCTGACAAAAGATCCGGAGCTCACCTATACGCAATCAGGGGCTGCTGTGTGCAGATTTTCCATTGCGGTGAACCGGTCCTCAGGATCATCAGCTGAAAATGAAAACCCGGCAAACTTCTTTAACGTTGTTGCCTGGAATAAAACTGCCGAAATCTGCAATGAGTACCTTTCGAAAGGCAGGCAGGTAGGGATTGACGGGAGGCTTCAGCAGAGAAGGTGGGAAGGCCAGGACGGTGCCAAGAGAAACACCGTGGAGATTGTGGCAAACAATGTTCAGTTTTTCGGCCAGGGACGGCAGTCTGCCGGACAGTTCGAAAGGCAGCAGGGACAGCAGATGGGTGTTCAATCACCGGAGCCCTCTGAACAATCGTCACCGGAATCCAAGGCAGAGGCTTCCGACCCGTTTTTGTCCGAGCTCGATGATGATGAGATACCCTTCTGAAACAAAAAAT
>CAZGJW010000131.1:0-8572 GCA_964525675.1 uncultured Spirochaetota bacterium | reverse complement strand
ATTGATATTAAACAATTTATACCATTTTAAAAATTAAACGGTCGGACAGCAGTGATAAGATATCTTTGCCGGAGGCCGGACTTGAACCGGCACGGGGTGTAAGCCCCGAGGGATTTTAAGTCCCTTGTGTCTGCCAATTCCACCACTCCGGCAAATGGAGCTCATGGACCAGCGAAGGAGGATGCTCCCACTCAGACGTCGGCTGAACAAGGGATATAATAGTAAGGTGAAAGGGGCCTGTCAAGCCATAAAGCAGGCATGAAACCACGGGATATTAAATGAATCATCTGGTTGCATAACCATCCGGATAACATTTCTTTGACCATTAAGGCGATTAAAAAAAGCACGTGCCGTTTTGTTTGACTAATATCAATACAAAATTTATTATTAATATGAAAGGAGTAAATGTGCACAGAGTTACATACAATTCCCCACTTGCTGTATTGATTCTTTTCCTGTTAATTCTCACATCCACAGCAGATATTCTGTGGGCGGGTGAATCCGAAAAAAGAGCTGTATCCTCATTCGATTCGATACACGTGACGGGGCCCATAACCCTCTACCTCGAGAAGGGAAACAGGGAGAGCGTAACCGTTGCAGTTGAAAATATCGGGCTTGAAAAAATCGTCACGGAAACAGAGGGCCTTACCCTGCGTGTACGCCCGCAGTCTGGAATCTTCAGTGAAGACGCAGGCGCAAAGGTTACCGTATCATACCAGGAACTTCGTGGAATACGCGCAGGTGGTGGCGCTGAAGTAATAGGCAGAAGTGTCATTCAGGGTGATAAAATCGAAATCAACGTCAATACGAATGCAAAGGCGAAACTCGAAGTAAAGGTAAATATCCTCGATATAAAAATAACGAGCACCGGAGAGCTCGATATCTCCGGGAAGGCTGCCTCGCAGGAGGCCACCATAAATACCGGTGCCCGTTTGAACGCCTTTGATCTGAGCTGCGACAGCGTCTATATTAAAATCAATACATCAGCTGTCGGCAATGTCCGTGTGAAACAGTTGATTGATGCAGATGTCAGCACTAAAGGTGTCCTCCGCTATAAGGGAAATCCCGAAAAGGAACGAATTCAGAAGAGCCTCGGCGGCACGGTAACCAAGCTGCTCGACTGATAGTTGGCGATTGGCTGTATTTAATCTTTCTTACCTGTCCGTGCCTGCATTTCTCACCCGCGCTATATAAAGACCTCGCGAAGCAACCACAGTGACGATAAGCGCACCGCCGACAAGCGCCCAGTGCCCCGGCGTTTCACCAATAAACAGGTACACCCACACCGGATTCAGTATTGGCTCGATGGTAAATATAAGCATCGCGTCGATGGCCTTCACCTTCTTTATGGCATACGAGTAGAGCACATATGAGAAGCCAATCTGAAATACACCGAGCGCACCGAGCCCCAGCCAGTCGGAGGGTCCCGGTCTGCCTGACAGCATAAAGGGGAATGTTGCACAGGCGGTAATAAAATTACCAAGCAAGATCGTTTCAATAGGGGATGCATCCTTCTGCTTTCGTAAAAATAAACCGAGCCAGGCCATGGAAAAACCTGCGAGGAGGGCAAGGACATTACCAAAGTATCCTCCCGGTGTAAGGTCATCAAGAAAGAAGAGGAAGATTCCACAGAGCACAACTGCAACAGCTGCCGCATCGAACCAGTGTATCTTCTCCTTTAAAAAACGACTGCTGAACAGCGCGACGTATATGGGGGCGGTATACTGTAAAATTATGGCATTAGCCGCTGTGGTGAGTTTTGTCGCAGAAACGAAAAGAATCACCGTTGCCGCGTAGCTCACAGCCCCGCCGATCTGTGGAATAGAAAAGTGAAAATGCGGCTTCCTGACAACCGCCGTGATTATAACCGCAGCAATCGCGCTTCTTACGCCTGCAATTGCAAGGGGGTTCCAGGCAACAAATTTGATGAGGAGCCCGCCACTGCTCCACAACACCGAGGTTGCGACAAGGGATGCTATAGCCGCAGGATATGTCATTTTCACCTTCTTGAGTTCTTCGCAATATCAGAGGAAAATCATTGGATGAAGAGGACAAAAAAATGAGGCGGCAGTCGGACTCGAACCGACGTATAACGGTTTTGCAGACCGTCGCCTTACCGCTTGGCTATGCCGCCTGATACATTTAGAATAGTAACCTGCCTCAGGAATGTCAATAAAATTTCCGGACAGAAGAGCCGGTATGAATGGGGGTACAGTAGAAGCCCGACAGATCCCTCCACCTGACACGAAATGACTCCCGTCGTAGATGTAAAGTACCTTTCAAATCACCCGATAATCAAAGAGATAAAAAGTGGAGAAATCCTCATCTATCCATCAGGACTATCCAACAGACACGGTGGAAAAAGGGCATATTCAGCTTTGATCGGAGACAATAATCATACAAAGGGGCGTCTCGAAGAGCTCATTAATATAAGCGGCATTCCGTCATTGCCGGAAGCCGCGAAGATCGCTATCTCTAAAACCCTTTCCATAAATAAGTCCGCGGACGATATTGCGGAAATCATAAAACAGAGCCCATCCCTTGCCCTCAAGATTCTGAAACTCGCAAATTCATCATACTACTCAGGTGGGTCGAAGCTGACACAAATAAAGGAAGCGGTCGTTCTACTGGGCTATAAAACGGTTAAAAGCCTTGTACTGAGTATTGCGATTAAGGATATTTTCAACGAAAAACAATCAAAATGGTTCCACTATAAATCATACTGGCTTCACTCTATTGCAACAGCATTCATCGCGCAGGAAATTGCAAAGACCCTCTCTATAAAATCCGAAGAGGAAATTTATTCGGCTGGCCTACTGCACGATATAGGAAAAGCAGTCTTCCTCACCTCCGATGCCAAGAACTATAAGGAAGCGGTATCACTCGTCGAAAAAAAGAACTACTCCTTTATAAAAGCCGAACGGGAAATCTTTGATTTTGATCATGCCGATGTGTCAGCCTTTCTGTTCCGCTACTGGGAGCTCCCGGCATCACTCATCAAGCCGGTCAACAATCATCACCTGAGCACAGAATACCTCATCTCAAAAAACGACCAGTCTTCGTTTATCATAAAGATAGCAAACGAGCTCGCCCATTTGAGCGGCTTTACCAGCCATCCCGGAGAGCCGCCGTACAAAACAAGTACGCTCCTCATTGATCGGCTGGGACTTGAAAAAGAGGATCTTGACAGGATCCTTTCGGAACTGAAGGTCTACCTTGAAACGATCTCCGATGCACTGAATATCCCCAGAACAGACATAAAGGGTTATTTTCAGGTGCTCGCCTCGGCAAATGAAGAGCTCGGAAGAATGTTCATCAGCAATCAGCAGATGATGGGAGAGATCACCAGAAAGAGGGAGGAATGCAAGGGCCTTCACAATCTATCGAACCTCTTTTTAGGTGAGAAAAAAATCGAAACCGCGACAAGAGATACGGTTGTTTTCTTTATAAAACAATTCCGCCTCGATTCAATGCTCATGGAAGCATATCTGAGCGGTGAAAAATCCATTCTCTGTACCGGTTTTTTACCTGAAATGATAAAGAAGAAGGGGAAACCCGTCCAGACAGACGAAATAGAGCTGAACGACTGCATCATCGGCCGTGGTGGTGTTGCGTATGACAGGGACTCTCTCATCCGCCCCATATACGACGGCGATAAAAAGGAAATCGGAAAAATCGTCATCAAAAACAAAAACCCAATCGATGAGGACGAGCTGAAGCCGTTCATCGACCAAGTTGCACTCGGGCTAACAAACACCCGGCTTCACACCCTGAATAGAATTAAAACCGAAAAGCTGAACATTGCGCTCCAGCAGCTGCATGATGAGTATGAAAAAAGGGAACAGCTGTCAAAACTTAATGAGCTGATACTCGACACATCTCCAATCGGCATCGCCATTGTTGACACCGGCGGCACTATCATTCATGCCAATCGTGAGTCAGAACATATACTCGACGAAGCTCTTTCGGGAAAAAACATCGCTTCTCTTAAAATTTTCAACGATAAAAAAGGAGGGGGAAAACTTACAGCGCTCATCGGAAAAACAGGAAATGCTGAACTGACAACCGTATCAGATGACCGGCAGACATACCTTTTCGTCCAATCCGTTCCGATTGAAAATACCGGGCACACGCTCATTTTAATTACCGACACAACGGAAAGAAAGGAAAATGAAAAACGCCAGCTGCAGAGCGAAAAAATGGCCACACTGGGCGAGCTCGCAGCAGGAATCGCCCACAACCTCAGAAGTCCGCTCGCAGTAATCAAGGGAATCCCGGAGCTCGTTCTTTCAGAGATAGAGGACGGAAACCTGAAACCCGTGAGAGTGGCAGGCAAAAAGGAAACTGAAGACACCCAACTTTCTGAAAACATGCGCCTCGTTCAAAAGAGCATGGAAAAAACCTTTGCCATCATAGACAGTATCATGGAGTTTGCGAAAACAGAAACTGCCCAGTTCGAGGAGGTGCGAATCTCCCATGTGCTGGACGATGTATTCCTGCTGCTTGAACACAGGCTGCACGGAAAAGATATTTCTTTTAAAAACAATACGTATAACTGCATCGTCTTCGGCAATAAGAACATGCTCATTCAGATATTCGTCAATCTCTGCAACAATGCGCTTGATGCCGTGGGAAACAAGGGCAGCATCGAAGCGAAATGCATGCGTGAGAATGGGAAAGTAATCATCCATTTCATCGACAACGGGCGCGGTATACAGGAGGAGCATCTGGAAAAAGTGTTCGAACCTTTTTTCTCGACATCCGGAAAGGCAAACGGAACAGGCCTGGGGCTCAGTGTAACGCGGAGAATGGTTATCCTGCACGGAGGGTCGATCAAGGCCCTGCAGAGAAAAGGCGGCGGAACCATCTTTGAGATTATTTTTCCGGACAGGAGTGCATAGGCATGGCAAATATACTTATAATAGAGGATGAAGATCTTTATCGTGATTTTCTTCAGAAAATCGTATCAAACAGACACCCATGCGACACCGCGAAACACGGTGAGGAAGCCAAAACACTTCTCAGCACAAACAGCTACGATGTCGTACTCTACGACCTTCGTCTGCCCGGATTATCGGGAAAAGACCTCATTCATTTCGTAAAAACCGAAATTGATCCGGATATCGTCAATATCGTAATAACCGGATATGAGGATGATTGGTCGCCGGTAGAGGCGACTGAAGAGAACATCTTCTTTTACCTGAAGAAAGGCTACTTCCATCCTGCAGACCTTCTCAAGATCATTGACAGCGCGCTGCAGCTCAGGAACTTCAGGCTCAAAGAACGGGACTACATCAAAGAGATTATTTCATCAGAGAAGATCGTAACCGCCGGAAAGCTCGCCACGGGCATTGCGCACGAAATAAACAATCCACTCCAGAGCATGGTTCTCATAATAGAGCTGCTCAAGAACAAGGTTTCCGCCCTGCACAATGCTGAGGAACTGTTCGAAGATCTGGCGCTTATGGAAAGAGGCATTGAAAGAATACAGGGAGTCGTACAGCAGCTCATAGAGCTGTACAGAATCGACACAAATCCGACGAGTGTCGGGTATCTCGACGAAATCATCAAAAAAGCCATATCCTTTATCAGCCCGATAGCCAGAGAACAGAACACGCATATTTACTCTCATTGCCTCGAAGAACATGAATGGACTATTACGGTTGAAAACCAATTTTTTTATATCCTTATCAATACCTGCCTTTCATTTCTCGATTTTCACCATGAAACAATATCCATAGAACCGGAACGGGCCGATGATCACGCAAGGGTATGTGTCAGGGCTGTGAGAAAGGAGCCTATCGCAGAGGAAGAAGAGATGCGGCATTTTTCTCATTTTGAAGAAAGTTTTGGCCTGGACCATCTGCTCAAGCAGTTTAACGGAAAAATGGATTGCACACAAAATGAGTCTGAAGACATCGCGACGATCACCATTCCTGCTGTCGAGCAGCTGGAAAAGGAATGGATAACCAACTGACATCCCGCTGTCGTACTAGCCTGCCCGCTCGACAACTGACAGGTGAGAACGGAGATATTTCCCTGTATAGGAGTGCTGGTTATCCCTTATCTCCTCAGGACTTCCCTGCGCAACGATCCGCCCTCCTTCGTCCCCACCCTCCGGTCCGAGGTCGATGATATAGTCTGCGTTTTTAACGACGTCGAGATTGTGCTCGATAACCACCACAGTGTTTCCACCGTCGACGAATCTCTGCAGCACGGAAAGCAGTTTCTTTACGTCATCAAAGTGAAGGCCGGATGTCGGCTCGTCGAGAATGTAGAACGTTCTGCCGGTGCTGCGCTTGGAAAGCTCTGATGAAAGCTTCACGCGCTGGGCCTCACCGCCGGAGAGTGTGGTCGCCGGCTGGCCCAGGCGAATATACCCGAGCCCCACTTTACGGAGGGTTTTGAGCTTCCGCTTGATCTGGGGAATACTCTTGAAGAATTCATACGCCTCTTCAACCGTCATATTGAGTATATCGTTGATGTTCTTTCGCCTGTACTTGACCTCGAGTGTCTCCCTGTTGTACCGCCTGCCCTTGCACACATCGCAGGTTACGTAGATATCTGGAAGGAAATTCATCTCGATCCGAATCGCCCCCTGGCCCTGGCAGTGTTCGCACCTGCCGCCTTCCACATTGAATGAAAACCGTCCCGGCTGATACCCCCGCATCTTCGATTCGGGGAGGGATGAAAAAAGCTCCCGTATCGGTGTGAAGACGCCAGTGTACGTGGCGGGATTGCTCCGGGGAGTTCGACCGATGGGCGACTGGTCGATGTCGATCACCTTGTCCAGATGCTCCACACCTTCGATGCCGTCGTAATCACCCTCCTGCCGCGCTGTTTTATTCAGCCTGTTCGCGAGCACCGGGTAGAGTAGATCGTTCACCAGACTCGACTTTCCCGACCCGGACACACCGGTTACGGCAATGAATGTGCCGAGGGGAAACGCGACATCGATGTCTTTCAGGTTGTGCTCCCTCGCCCCGCGCAGGGTTAGAAAGTTGCCGTTTCCCATCCGACGCCCGGACGGGTAGGGAATAATAATCTCTCGATTGAGATATTGCCCGGTTAGAGAGCCGGGGTTTTTACGGATATCATCCGGTGTGCCCTGGGCAACCACCTTCCCGCCGTGCTCTCCTGCCCCGGGCCCGAGGTCGAGTACGAAATCGGCGCTCAATATTGTCTGCTCATCATGCTCAACCACGATGAGTGTGTTGCCTATATCCCGCAGGTGAAACAGGGTGTCCAGAAGCCGCCCGTTGTCCCGCTGATGAAGACCAATTGTCGGCTCATCGAGTATATACAGCACCCCAACGAGACCGGAGCCGATCTGTGTTGCAAGACGTATCCTCTGAGATTCACCGCCGGATAGGGTCTCCGCCTTCCGGTCGAGCGAAAGGTATCCCACGCCCACATTCTTCAGAAATCCTAACCGTGCCCGTATCTCCTTGATTATCGGTCGGGAGATTATCTCATCCCGTTCAGAAAAAGAAAGCGATTCGAAAAACTCGAGTTCCCTGTCAATAGTCATCCCGGTAATATCGATAATCGATTTGTCCATTATCTTGACGGCAAGGCTCTCTTTCCTGAGACGCTTGCCTCCGCACAGGGGGCAGGGAATTTCAGTCATAAACCCTTCCATCCACTCCCTGATTCCCTCAGACTTGGTTTCCCTGTACCGTCGTTCCAGATTCCGAACAATACCCTCGAACTTCCCGGTATATTCCCATCTTCCCCTGCCATCCAGGTGGTTGTGAACGAAATGAAGCTCCTCCTGTGTGCCGTAGAGGAGTTTTTTATAGATGTCTTGCGGCATCTTCTCGAAAGGAGTGTCGGTTTTCAGGCCGAAGCGTCTGGCAAACGCATTGAAAGAGGTACGCGCCCAACTCGATCTCGGCTGAAAAGTCAGTATGGCTCCCTCTTCGAAGGAGAGAGATCTATCAGGTATGATGAGATCGGGATTGAACTCGAGCTTCAGCCCCAGGCCCATGCACTCCGGGCAGGCGCCGTAGGGGCTGTTGAAAGAGAACAGCCGGGGCTGTATCTCCGGGTAGCTTATGCCGCAGTGCACGCAGGCCAGCTTCTTCGAGAAGAGCTCCTCTTCCCTGTTTTCCCGCATGACTCCCACGAGGTCCTCGGTCAGGCTCCCTGCTGTTTCAATCGATTCGGCGATACGCCTGCGGTTCTCCCTCTTCAGCACGATCCTGTCGACGATGACGTCTATACTATGTCGTTTCTGTTTGTCGAGAATCGTGTTCAGGGCCTCTTCGACACGGATAATTTCTCCATCCACACGCACCCTGACAAACCCGCTTCGCGAGATATCCTCGAATACCTTTTTAAACTCTCCTTTTCTTCCCCTGACCACCGGCGCGAAAACGATGAGTTTTTCACCCTCATTAAAGCTCATAACTCTATCGACTATCTGGTCAACGGTCTGACTCTGAATTTTTCTTCCGCAGTTGTAGCAGTAGGGTGTTCCGACCCGGGCGTAGAGAAGCCTGAGATAGTCGTATATTTCCGTGATGGTTCCAACCGTCGAACGGGGGTTTCTCTGCGTGGTCCTCTGCTC
>CAZGJW010000130.1:0-8652 GCA_964525675.1 uncultured Spirochaetota bacterium | reverse complement strand
CCTACTCATAATTCATTAATATGAATTAAATTATCTATACGTGCGTCAGAACTGGGTATATTGAACAGAGAGTCGATGGCCATCTTGTTTTTTGCAATGCGTTGCTTCCACTTAAACGAAGTGACTTCTAAGTAACTTCGATCAAGTTACTTTTTGATACTCTCCCACGAAGTTGCCACTTTTATTTATTGCTGGCACCATGAATATTGATTAAATTATGATAAAACAACCAGACAGGTGAGAGGTTGTATATTCACCTGCCTCGATTGGTACCATGAACACAATACGAATAGTAAAATACCCGGATCCCTTTTTGCGGCTGCGTGCTTCAGATGTGGCGTCAGTCGATGAGGAAATCAGTGCTCTTATTACAAACATGTTAGACATCATGAAAGAGGAGCGGGGAATCGGGCTGGCTGCTCCCCAGATAGGCGTATCGAAGCGGGTTATAGTTGTTTCCATCGAGGAGAAAGGCTTTGGCAGGCTGGCGCTCATCAACCCGGTAATCGAATACCTATCCGAAAAAACGGATGTGATGGAAGAGGGGTGTCTCAGCATCCCCGGTGTCAATGCCGATGTCATGCGGCCGGTTGATGCGGTTGTACGAGGTATGACAAAGAGCGGAAGGATGATCGAGATTGAAGCGCATGAACTGTTGGCACGGGTGCTTCAGCATGAAACGGATCACCTCAACGGCGTATTGTTTGTCGACAGGCTCGCTCAGAATGAGAAAAAAAGGGTCGCATCAGAGTTGAGAGGTCTTGAGAATCAGTACGCCTCCCTGACCTGACAGGGAGACCGTTCGATATAATGCGTCTATGAATCAGAATTAGAATTTCACCTTCTTTATTTATGTGCGGATCTCCGTAATCTTCCGGATAAAAGTATCTATGAATCAGAACCCGAACATTGCCTTCTTTGGGTCTCCGCTGCTTGCCTCGAAATGCCTCAGTGCGATCGTTCAGTCATTTAGCGTCTCAATGGTGGTTACAAAGCCCGACCGGAAAGCGGGACGAGGCATGAAGACTGTCATGACACAGGTAAAAGAGGCTGCCCTTGATCTCGGTATCGATGTTTATCAACCTGAAAAGCCGGATGAATCTCTCGTTCATGAGATGACAGTACATAATGTGAATCTTATTGTTGTGGTTGCGTACGGAAAAATACTTCCCGAGTTTGTTATTTCCCGCCCAGCACTGGGGAGCCTCAACCTTCATGCATCGCTTTTACCAAAATACCGCGGGCCGTCTCCCATTGAAGCTGCGATACTCAACGGAGACACACACACCGGAATTACTGTTCAAACCATGGCAAAAAAGGTGGATGCGGGCGACATTCTGGCGCAGCAGGTGATTTCCCTGACGCCTGAAATGAATGCTTCCGACCTTAAGAACGAAATCATCCGTGTGGCCCCGGGTTTTCTCCTTCACTCTATTCAGCAATACACGGCAAATACGTTGCAGCCGCGGCGTCAGAACGAATCGGAGGCGACGTACTGTGCGCCGATACGAAAAGAAGACGGTTGGATTAACTGGCATAACAGCACCTCAGCTGTCTTGAATAGAATCAGGGCATTCTATATTTGGCCGGTTGCATACTCGATGCTTAACGGGAAGCTCATGAGAGTGTACCGGGCACGCGTCGTGAACATGCCCGGTCATGAAGACGCACCGCCGGGACAGATAGTCGGCCTTGACAGAAATATGGGGGTTCTCGTGCGGACCGGAGACGGGATTGTCGGTCTTTTAGAGCTGCAGACGGAAAACAGGAAGAGGATGAATTTCAGGCAGTTTATAAACGGATATCGCGGCATAGAGGGGAAACATTTAAAAAGCCCTGGTACATGACGCATCAAAGCCTGAGATGCAGAGGTGCGCTGATGCCGCCGTAAAGCGGTATTATTCGGATGCAAAGTGTTCTGAAAACGGACGGTTTTTGGTACTCGGTATTTGCCTTATTTGAAAATAATTGATATACTTACACACACATATGAAATCAGCCGAGGGGATTGATGGATGATTTTTTTAAAAGAGTGAAGGGCATTTTCCGGATATTCAATAACTATGTGATAACCAATTCCAAGCTGATCATCCGGAACGTTATCATAGTACTCCTCCTTGCCGTTGTGGTGCTCGTGGCTGTATCAATGCTCGTGTTTATCTTCGTCAGAAAAGGCCCACCCGAGGTGAGCGTTCCAAAGGTAACGGGAAACGACCTCATCGAAGGGCTTCTCATTTTGCAGAAGAAAAAGCTCAACAGTGTGATCGATCCCCGGTACTTCAGCGATCAGGAGAAAAACATCATCGTGGAGCAGGACCCGAAACCGGGCAGTTCCGTGCGTGAGGGTAAATCCATAAAGCTCGTTGTGAGCAAGGGCCCGATAATCTCCATTGTCGAGGATTATACCGGCGAGACCGTTGCCTTCGTACAGAACCGGCTTCAGGAAATTTTTTCCTTTCAGAGCAAAACAATAAAAATAGGAACAGTTGCAACAATCGCCTCAGCAGAGCCGGCAGGGACGATTATCGGCCAGTCTCCACCTCCGAATACCCCTATCACAAATGTTGAGACAATCGATCTTGTGGTCAGCAAGGGTCCGGAAATACAGGCCTTCTACCTGGACAACTACACCGATCAGAACATCAAGGAGGTTATGCAGGCTCTTGCACTTCGAGGTGTGCTTGTGAACATAATCCCTGAGGATACAAGCGACCCTGTGCAAAACGGTATTATTATTGCCCAGGAACCGCCGGAGGGAACAGTTGTAAAGCGGAACGAAACAGTTACTTTTTACGTGGGCTACCTCCCGTCGGAAAAGGGGAAGGACAAGCTCTACGCCAGAGTGCTCAACTTCGACGTGCCGAAAGATCTGAATAAGGTGCAGGTTCGCATTGTCGTAAAGGATAAAATCAGTGAGCGGGAGATATACAACGATGAAAACAGCGGCGGCGATAGCCTTTCCATTCCGTTCAAGAGCTACTCGAATACAACCGTGTACATTTATATAGACGAGGGGGTATATGAAGTAAGAAAGATAGAGTAGTGTTTTTACCAAGAAGTGCTATCCTGCACAGTACTTCATGTTTGTTTGATCCGGATGTTGTATATTTATCAGGTCACTGTAACTTTAAAATAATAAAAATCAAAATCGAAATTCAGAGTTTATGCGTGTTGCCTTGAAAAATAGCGTTCTGGCGGTTACCCTATCATTGATGAACCCCTGCTGAAAGGTAAAGTGGTTCTATTTCCTCCTGTAGCGGCAGTAACAATGTTGAAGGTCATCAGATTCAGACTGAGCCTGAAGATATTTCTATCTTTCCTTTTAATCATAATTGTACCTGCGCTTATCTCCTTTTTAATCAGTTATTCACTTGTCAAGAGAATAATAGAGTATGAAGTATCGCTCAGGCTGAAAGCGAGTATGCAGGGATTTGATGAAGAGATAAAGTCAATAGAAGTGAAATGTCTGAATGTGGCGAACGCGCTTGCGAAGGATGATGAAATTCGCAGTATGGTGATGAGGAAGGAATACGACAACCTGAAAAAAAAGCTCATGGAAATATACAGGCTGGGGGCTGTCGACATTATCGAGCTTGAGAATATACGCGGCCAGGTGCTCTTAAGAGGACATAATCCGGATCTGGCGGGAGACATAAAGGTAGACCAGGATATCGTGAAAGAAGGGCTCGAAGGGAAAAGCGTGGTAAGCTATGAAAGAGGGAAATCCGGATTTGCCGTGAGGGCGGTTTCCCCTATTCAGGAAGGGGGTACGACTATCGGGCTTATTATGGCGGGCAATCTCTTTTCAGAAAGGTTCGTGAATCAGATTAAAGATCTGACAGGTATGGAAAGTGCCGTATACAAGGGGCATACCAAAATAATTTCGACATTTTCCGGACTCGATACACTCAATCACCCTCTTGCCAGCAGGCTGATAAAAGACGAAATAGTTATGATAAAAGAATCTGACATAGATAATGAACCGTACTATATGATTTTTAAGCCCCTGTTTCTCAAGGATGGGACATACTGGGGTGGACTGGCAATGGCCATGTCCAGGCGTGAGGGGGAGCGGTACCTTCGTTATTCGTTGAACACACTTTTATTCATGATATCAGGAGGTGTATTCATAGCGCTTCTTATCTATATTTTGCTGGCAAAGAATATAAATACATCCCTAAAAAAAATTATTACCGGGATAAACAGCATTAATATGAGCAATTTTTCAACGCGGATTGATATCAAGCGGAAGGACGAGTTCGGGAATATCGCGGACAGCCTGAACCGGATGGTAAAAAAAATCCGGCTCTATAATAGAAAGATTAAAAAACTCCAGGATGAAATGATCAAGTCTGCCAAACTTAACACTGCAGGCCAGATAGCTGCGGGGATAGCCCATGAAATTCGGAATCCTCTGAGCTCTATTAAAATGATGGTGCAGGTGATGAAAAACCGTTATATGCCGGTGGAAGGTGCTCATGAAACAGCCGTGGTTATGAGTGAAATAGACAGAATCAACAAGCTGGTAAAGGAACTGCTGGAATATTCGAAACCGAGCCCCATGCATTTCATCAAGCAGGACATGCACCGGATTATCAACGATTCACTCGATATCCTTCAATACAATATTAAGCATCAGAATATCGAGATCAGAAAGCGGTTTTGGCAGGGGTTTCCTCTCATCGACCTCGACCCTGAGAAGATACAGATCGTTTTCATCAATCTCATTATAAACGCGTTTGAAGCCATGCCCGAGGGAGGAGAGCTTACGATAGAAACAGCACAGGTGAGTGAAGAACGTATACGCGTTCAATTTTGTAATACAGGTGCAAGTATTGATAAAGCAGACCTTGGTTTCATTTTTGAGCCTTTTTTTACCACGAAAAAGGATGGGACAGGTCTCGGCCTTGCACTGGTGAAGATGGTTGTGGAGAGACATTTCGGCAGGGTCGACGTGAAAAGCGGTATGAACAGCACCTGCTTTTCGATATTTCTTCCTGTGCAGCGACCGGAAAACATTTAATTTGATATAGAGGAATGACGTAATGGCTCAAATACTTGTGGTTGACGATGATAAAAGTATCATCGAGAGCTTTCAATCCCTTTTCAGGGATCTGCATGTTGTTCTGGGGGCCTACAACGGCAAGGAGGCACTGTCAATACTCAGTGAAAACAAGGTCGACCTGGTGTTCCTTGATTACAGAATACCTGGAGAGGATGGGCTCGAGGTCCTGAACAGGATTAAAAAATCGGACCCAGATGTGTATGTTGTCATCATATCAGGATACGGAAATTTTGAGACAATCATACAGGCAATGGCATCAGGCGCATTCGAATACATCGAGAAACCGCTTGATGCAAAGAAGATAAGTTTTATAACAAAGCGTGCGTTGGAAATGAGAAAGGCAACTTCATATATAAAATTGATCAAGGACCGGGAAATTGAGGAATACAGTCTGAAACGTATCGTCGGGAAATCCGACGTCATGCAGGAGGTGTTCAAGAATATTGGCAGGCTGGTGAATAATGATGTGTCAATACTTATTACCGGTGAGAGCGGGACGGGAAAGGAGCTTGTTGCACGGGCCATCCACTTCAGCAGTCCCAAAAAGGAAGAACCGTTTATGGCGGTAAATTGTTCAGGATTATCTGAGACTCTCCTTGAAAACGAGCTGTTCGGTCATGAAAAACAGGCTTTCACAGGCGCGGAAAGTCAGAAAAATGGAAAGTTCGAGGTGGCTGGAGAAGGAACTATTTTCCTCGATGAGATAGGAGATATGCCGCTTTCAATTCAGAGTAAGCTCTTGCGGGTGCTTCAGGAAAAAGAGTTTCACCGGCTTGGTGGAACGAGAACCATTCGGCTTAAAGCGCGCATTATTGCAGCGACGAATAAAAAACTTTTCGATGAAGTGCAGAAGGGTAATTTCAGGCAGGACCTCTTTTACCGGATCAATGTGGCCACGATTGAAATTCCGCCTCTCAGGGAACGGCTGGATGATATACCCCTGCTCGTCGATTACTTCATCAAAAAGGCGAATCTGAAATTAAAAAAGAATATCAAGGGTATCTCCGTACAGGCGCTGAACACCCTGCGTCAGTATCACTGGCCGGGCAATGTAAGAGAGCTCGAGAATATTATGTTGAACATCTGCATACACCTCCAGGGTGATTTCATAAACAGTATCCCGCATTTACAGCCGGTTGGCGGTACGGATGGGGATATTTTCAAATATTTCATCGAAAAGTTTCTCGCCCGGTACGACGGGGAAGGGGATATCTATAGAGTATTGATTTCCCTGCTGGAAAAAGAACTGTTGAATACAATGGTTCGTCGATTCAACGGCAATAAGAGCGAGATTTCGAAGTTCCTCGGTATAAGCAGAGTAACGCTTCAGAAAAAGATTGAAGGCCTGAAAAGGTCGTCGCTCATTCTAAAAACTTTTTACAATAACGATCAACATTCTTAACAGTTTCAAAAAGTACGGGAGTAAATCTTAGAACCTGTTTGTAAATGTTATAAATTGCTTCAGGAAGATATTCATGTGCAATGCTGTTTCTTAATTCTCGTATTAACAAATAGTCATCGGTACTCGCGATTATCTCCCATTTTTCAGCTCTGTTTATTCTGTCTCTTACAGTTCCCTCTTTCTCCATTTCAAGAGATTCGATAAGCCGAAATATTTTTTGAATCAAAATATCGGATAATCTTGCAAACCTGCTCGTTAATGCTTCGAATCTATCCTCTTCTTCGTAAGAGTATTTATCCTTTTCGGAGATTTTTCTACATACTTCGTATGAATATTCCAGTATTTTTTGTGCCTTGTACATTAAGTCAAGTTCACTTTTTAACAGTTCCTCTCTCTTTTCAGTCATATGAGTATTGCATTTTCTTTGATCATATCGACAAACGGATCCTCTTTTCCGTCTGTTAATACAAGGTCAATTTTTTGATCTCCGAGTGTTTCTTTTAACTTTACTTTAAGATACAACCTGTCTAAAAAAGAATTTCTGTTTGTGATTACTATAAGATCAATATCGCCGCCTTTTTTCCTGTCATCAACCCTTGAACCGAATAAAAAGACGCTTGAATCCGGGTCAAATTCCAAAACCACTTTTTTAATAAGTGCTCTTTCCGAATTTTTAAGTCTCATCAACTACAATTTAGCGTCTGGTATTTATTTTGTAAAGCAAAATGGAAACTATGTTACAGTGTTTGAATGATGCTGAAAGGATACCTGCAAGAGGAAAAAGTTAAATAGTTGTACACCTGTTGTACATATATTGAGCATTTAAACCAACTGCTACAAAAGGTCCAACCTTTTCGTAACCGACCTTGTTTCACAATTACTCTATATATATACAGTTAGAAGCTCTATAGGTTAGGTGCAGTCTATATATTGATCGGCATGAAATTTGCTGCATTTTAAACAGGGTTAAAAACATATGCGCATGTTTGCCGGTATCACAAAGAAGAGGCTTGAACTGGAAAAAGGTGTCATCGATGTTACTACTGAGCTTCAACAGTTCGTAAAGATTCTGCTGGAATCGGAAGATTTCGGTACCCTGCAAAGGAATTTCAACAGGATCATTGAAATCGAAGCTGATTTCGAGAATTCGGTGTGCCTGTTCAATGAAAGGCTTGTTAACCGATACAACCTTCCGTTCTACTGGCAGGATATATACGCTGTTGTACAGTGTATGGAAAAACTGAACAATCATCTTCATATCTACTTCAATAAATGCATAGTCTATAAAAATACCGTTTCCTATGAGGCATTGCTCACCGTAGAGCACAGCATTCTGGATCACATAAAGAGTTTTATGAATGATTATTTGAAGAACAGAAAGTATATATCCGAACTCTTGAAAAACAACAGGTATGAGCTGAAGAACTTTATACGTGAGTATATTCAGGTTGTTAATGCAACAATGTTTGATGCATTTTCACACAGGGGTGTTTATGAAACAGGTGAAGTCTTTGAAAGGATACATGATGAAAATGAAAATATTCACTCATTACTGAATAAAATATTCATCAGTGTAAATCTATGACTGATATTGTGCTGTTCATTTCAATTGCTCTGGTTCTGGTTTTTTCATTTTCAAACGGAATGAAAGATGGGTGCAACGTTACGGCGACGGCAGTGTCATCACGGTCATTTTCCCGAAGGAATGCAATGATTATTGTCCTCTGTGCGGAATTCCTCAGTCCATTTGTGCTGGGCACTCCGGTCGCCATTACAGTTGCGAGTGGGATAATAAATATCGATGTTTTGCCCCATGGAGGAGAGTCGGTTCTCTTGATTCTTGCCGGGATCACGGGTGCTCTGTTATGGAACATCGTGACCTGGGCAGTAAGGCTGCCAACCAGCTCGTCCTTTGCCCTTGTCGGAGGCGTGGTAGGTCCTGTTCTGTTCCGGTTTGGAATGACGGCAGTGCCGTGGAAGATATTCTGCACCAGGGTAATCGGCGCCCTGTTTTTATCGCCTCTGTTCGGTATACTTTTTGGCTATTTGTCGTACAGGTGTCTGGAATTTTTTTTACGAAATGCACCGTTCAGTGCAACGAAATACATCATGAGGGGTCAGATTGCAAGTCTCATTTTTCTGGGCCTCAACCATGGAAGCAACGATTCTCAAAAGGCGATGGGGA
>CAZGJW010000129.1:0-8827 GCA_964525675.1 uncultured Spirochaetota bacterium | reverse complement strand
GGAAAGCGGAGGGTTCGGAAGGTTTCTGAAGAGTATATTCGGGGGTAAACTGTAGATAAGCGAAGATTTACCGATTGATTTTTCCTGTAAGTGGGGTATTGTTATACTGGTGGGGAAATATCTTCAATAGAATCGAAAAGGAATCGATGGAGTCGATAAAACTGGACAGCAGGATACGGTATATTATCTTCGGTACCCTGGGGGCATTTTTACTCTCAATCCTTGTGGGATTGTTTTCGAAGAATCCCTTCGGAATTGTTTTCATTCGCGCAGTTGTGTCGTCATTCATATTCGGTTTTATACTTATTGTTGCATGGCAGCTGATAAAGAGATATATTCCTGAAATTCTGGCTGTACAGAAAGAAGAGAATGCATCGGGTATTGTTCATGAGCGAACCGGCGGTTTAGAAGAATTTACAGACGCTGTTGAAAGCGAAATCGGGGAGGGTGGCTGGAGGGCTGCTGAATTTTCTTCTGGGTCAGGGGAAGATGGTTTACAGTTTCCGGAGGGTAATACGGATGAAGATCAGGCGGAAGGAGACGGGCTTCCGTCCCTCGACAATCTAATTGATGAAGAAGAAGTGCTGCCCGATGAACGTATTGGAGAGGAAACCGAGAAGAGCAGCTCATCGAAGGGTGACTATATCGATGTAGGTGCTATGAAGTTTCCAAACGAGCCTGAAACACTTGCGAAAGCGGTAAAACGGGTAATGAACCAGGATTAATATGAATAACGAAATGGTAAAAGAGCTGGTCGAGACAACGGGGTGCGACGATTTTCTTGCGAATATGCTGCTTCGTTTCACCGGGGGGGATGTCAACGGTGCACGGAGAATAATCGAAGCTGTTCCAAAGGATATCTTCGCTGTCAAACTCAAGTTTATCACGCGAATTACTGGCTATTACGGCGCCTGTTTTTTCTGCTTCGACCAAAAGGAGCAGAGAATTAACCGCTTTGTCGCAGTAATAAGTGATGACAAAGAAATCGGCAAATTCGATCTGCAAACAGATTGGTATAATTTCGAGGAGCAGCTCTATAGCTATTCTCGAACAAAGAAGATCGATGGAGTCAAGATCGATCAGCTTAAAAACCGGTTTGTGAGCAACGAGTTTATTTCTCGAATTTCGCCGTTTTTGAAACCGGAACAGCCCGTTAGAAATGAGCTATTAAATAATCTGATTGTCGATGAGCTCTACAATGTTTTTACTGATACGAATATAGCGGTGAAGTTCGATATCGAGACGACCGACGTGTTCAGGTTGAACAAAAACCGAGATCTGCGGAGCGAGGAGACGGAAATCGGTGAATCGCTCAGCAAAGAGGGGGTGGACAGGGAAAAAAACGGGTATGAGGGAAGGAAGGACCAATCGCTTATTGTGCTCAGGGTGGATCCGGTTCTCTCTCCGGTCAGTGGTTCTGAAATCAAGGACCTCGAGTTCGGGGATGAGATCCAGGTGCGAATCACTGATGACAGAGACATTGCAGATTACCTGGCCGAACTGATCGGAGGAAAGGTCGACAGCATACGCGTTCCCGTATTCAGCAAGATTATTGAGGTAAAAGAGCTTGAAGGCGACAGTGTCGGTGTTTTCACGCAATTCGGCCCGGGGATATTCGGTATGTTCAAGGTACCTGCAGACGCCAAGATTGTCACAAAGATAAATGAGGAGGAATCCCGCGCACCGGTTCATGGCGGACGGAGGGAGATCAATCCGCTGATTATTGTCGGCGGTATAGTTGTTGTCATTGTTATTTTTATACTGTTGATCTTTTTATCGAGGTAATCGGTACGGTTGCCCCTGTCCCTAATAAGTACCGGCGTAATACCGGATATGGAGATGGAAAGTGTTTGAAGATAAATCAGAAGAAGCGCTATGGAAACAATACAAGAAAACAAAGGACCCCAAAATAAGGGAGCATTTTGTCACTCAGTATGCGCCTCTTGTCAAGTATGTAGCGGGGAAAATAGCGATCGGAATGCCCCAGAATGTCGACTTTGACGATCTCGTCGGATACGGTGTCTTCGGCCTTCTCGATGCAATCGATAAATTTGATCCGGATCGGCATATCAAGTTCAAAACATATGCGGTAACGAGAATCAGGGGCGCGATCTATGATGAGCTGAGGTCAATTGACTGGGTGCCGAGGTCAGTAAGACAGAAGGCGAAAGAGCTCGAGCGGGTAATCGGAAAGCTGGAGAATAAGCTCGGAAGGGCGGCGACGGATGAGGAAATTGCGAAAGAACTGGGAATATCCATCAAAGAGTTTCACACACTCATATTGAAACTCTCGGGTGCATCCGTGCTTTCGTTGAGCGATGTGTGGTATGTAGGTGATGAGAGTGATAAGGTGTCGGTCATGGAGACGATAGAAAGCCCAAAGAGCCTCAATCCGGATGTAATCGTTGAAAGGGAAGAGGTTAAAAACATCATTGTCCAGGCGATAAATGAGCTTCCCGACAAGGAGAAAAAAGTACTCATTCTGTATTATTACGAGGACCTGACCCTTAAGGAAATCGGTGAGGTTCTCCAGGTGACGGAATCCAGGATTTCGCAGCTTCATACAAAGGCGATAATGCGGCTTAGAAGCAAACTTATGAATATCAAAAAGAGCATGGTGATTTAAATGGCGTCTTCATTCGAGAAACTGCAAGAGGCATTGAGCGGTCTTGAATTTGATGTACCGGAATCAGGACAGCGGGATATGATTGAAGTTGAGGCCTATTCTATCGAAGAGGGTCTCGAAAAGGCGGCTGAAGCTCTGGGGGTTACCATAAGTGATCTGGAGTACGATATTGTTTCTCAGGGAAAGAAGAGCCTCTTCAGCAAACGTCCGTACTATCTTCGGGTTCGCATGGTAGGCCGCCTGGTATCGGTGGAAGGTGAACCTACGGCCGCTGTCCCGACGTCTGAAGAGTCACGGGTTATTCGAAAGGATGCGGATGGAATCTTCAAGGTCAAAATAACGAGAATCGGAGTTATGCTCAAGGTAACGGCACCGAGAGGAAGGGGAAGCAAGGTCCGGGTTGAAGATGTGCTCGGTGCGATAAGTGCGCACGGAGTCACTGATTTTGATAAATCAAAGGTTGCAAAAATCGTTCGTGAAGCAGGCGGGGAGTATCAAAAAATTGGCGAGTGGGTGTCTGTTGAGAGAAGCGATTCACGCTGTATAATAGAGGTTTCCGACAACGAAATGAAGGCGTTCATGACCGTAATCCCGCCGAAACCAAGGGGACGGGTACTTGACATTGACGATGTGCACGAGTCCCTGAATGACAAGGGTGTTGTATACGGTATAAAGCACGATGTTATACAGGAATCGTTGGAAGAGGAAGTATTCAATGTGCCCATCCTCGTCGCGGAGGGTAAAAGGTCTGAAAACGGGGCTGAAGCGAAAATCGTGTATAATTTCAGGACTGAGAAGAAGGTGCACCTCGAAGAAGATGAAAAGGGCCAGGTGAATTTCAAGGACCTCGATCTGGTCGAAAACGTTGTAGCCGGTCAGCTTTTAGCAACAAAAGCTCAGGCAACCGAAGGTGAGCCGGGCAGAACGGTAACGAACAGGGGTCTCGAAGCGAAGCCCGGTGCAGATGTTGAACTTATCCCCGGTAAAAATACTGAGCTCTCATCCGATGGAATGAGTATTATTGCCACTATAAACGGGCAGGTTGTTCTGTCCAATGACAAGATCAATGTTGAACCGATCTACGAGATAAAGAGTGATGTTGATATACATACGGGAAATATACTCTTTCTCGGAACGGTAATCGTGCACGGGAATGTGGAAGACGGTTTTTCCATAAAGGCTGCGGGCGATATAGAGATAAAGGGAAGCGTCGGTAAGTGCCTTCTTGATGCCGAGGGTGATATTTCCATCAAGCAGGGCGTTATGGGTAAGCTCGGCGGCTCTATCAAATCCGGTGGAAATGTAGCCTCGAAATTTCTGGAACAGGTAAAGGTAATTGCGGAAAAAAGCGTGTTCGTACAGGACGGTATTATGCACTGCGACGTTGACGCAACCGAGAAAGTTGTCTGTTTCGGTAAAAGAGCAACGATTGTGGGCGGTAGAATACGGGCCGGAGAGATCGTGAATACAAAGACACTCGGATCTGTTTCATTCACCGAAACCATTGTTGAAGTCGGGGTTGACCCGAAATCCCGGCAGCGGCTGTTTGAAATAGATAAGGAGAAAACTGATCTCGAGAACAACCTCGAAAAGCTCACTGCCAATATCACCACGCTTCAAAATCAGAAGAAGGTAAAGCGAAGCTTTACGGAGGAAAAGGAGCAGCTTCTGGAAAAGATGCTCTCTTCCCGTGAGGAGCTGACGATCAGGTTGAGTGAATTCAATGAGGAGATGAACGAGCTCAAGTCGTATCTCAAGCTGTTAAGGACAATAGGCAAAGTGTCTGTTTCAAAGAATGTATATCCCGGTGTGAGAATCGGCATCAAGGATATATACTACGATGTATCCAATGAGTTTAAATATGTCACCTTTGTGCTTGAGAGTGGCAGAATACGGATGAGGAAGTACGAAGATATTGATCTTGAGGAAATTCTCGGAAAGAGGGTGCGTACCTGATGGCGATACTGCCGGTTGACATTCAGGCCCTGCTTGTGAGAATGGATAGTGTGAGCAAGGTGCAGCAGATGCAGCAGGAAGGCGTTGTTCTTGCGCAGGCTGTCAAAGGTGGTGAATTGAGTGAGCTCTCGCATATCGAGTCGAGCCGTGTAAACGATGTTAAACCGCATCCGGATGGAAACAACAAGATAGAAGATGAACAGAAAAAGCAGAAGAAGGGGTACGTCCAAAAGCGAAAGAAAAACGGCGGCGGGAAAAAGGAAGAGGAACGAAAGAAGTTTGAGGAGCCCTATAAGGGCACGCATGTCGATATCAAGCGGTAAAACTGTTGTTAACCGGACTCATTTCGAAACCGCCGGTATAGAGGTTGTTGTTTCCGGCTATAAAATAATCGATGAATTTGTCGATTTGGCATGTAATGTGCTCTCCAACACCGGTGAACATTGTTCAGTGAATATTCTTTAATAAATGAGACATTTTCTAAATAATGAGATTGAAAAATGAACTATGCTCTGCTTTTTTTGGCCAACTGTATTCTTCTTTTTATTGTATACGTCATTCTGAACAGCAGAATTCGAAAAAATAGTGCTTCCGGTATTCTTGGGCGGTATACAAGGGAAGTGGAAAATTTGATTGTCGAGCTTAACAGTGCACTTGATGATGCCGTCAACGTATCTGAAGAAAAAGTCGAGGAACTGAGAAAGGTCATTGCAGCCGCTGAAAAACTCCTGAAAAAACCTGCAGTTAAAAAGGCGCTTGCAGTTAAGCAGACCACAACAGTTTCTCCTGCAGGAGAGAGTGCAGCGGCCGCACTGAACGGAGATACCGTCTTCTCTCAGGGACCGCCTGAATCAGACAATCTGCTGAAAAAAACCAGGCATTTAAAGTCAATGGGATACTCAAAGGAGGAAATTTCCCGAATTCTTAAAGTACAGCGTGCTGAAATTGATTTTCTCGAATCTATAGGCCGGTAACTGGTACGGTTCGGTAATCGGCGGAATATTTTCCCGCTTGACTCGCGCCTGTTTTTTATTATATTCATAATCGTAAACCGGCCCGGGTGGTGGAATTGGTAGACACGCTAGCTTGAGGGGCTAGTGGCCGATAGGCTGTGCGAGTTCAAATCTCGCCTCGGGCACATTTAATTACTTTTGTATAAAATAATTATACAATAAGCCTACCTAAAACAATCATTGGTCATTTAACCGGCGGCACCAACGTCTTACGTATATGTAATAAGTCTATTTAGGAATCTAGAGAGTTTTATCTTTTTTTGATTCTATTCTTATCGAGCTTATATTGTTCTGTTCCTTTCATATGCATTAATCGCAACATGCTATCAATATGGTTCATAAATCTTTCCTGTATCCCCGGGTCTATTAATTTTATCATGATTCCCGCAATGTTGCCATTAATGTTCCGCACTTCTCCTGTGAATTCAAGAATTAACTCGTTTGAAATTTTGCTCGTAATGTGCAATATATCCCCTATTGCAAGGGCCTGTTTGACTCGTATTGCAACTCCTCTTTCGGAAATATCTGTTATAAACCCCTCCCCGCTGATATTACCCATAGTGTATGTAGCTGTGTATTCCATGGGAACCCTTGTACTACGTAAATTTTCAGCTTTTTTATATTCCTCGGCTTTCATTCTGCACTCTCCCTCCCGATGATTGGTCCCCCTGCTATGCAAATGATAAACTATTACTCCTCGTTAAATCAAATCAAAATTAAAAAAACAGTATTCTTGTTGAAAAACTTGCAATTTCAATACGGAATAATCTAAAATTAGAGTAGCAATGTCATGTTAAAAAATATTGATAATTATATGCCAGGATTCCTTGATATGGATGATCATTATAAAAATCGATGGTATGATAAATATCCTAAATTGCGCAAATTCATAGACGAGTTAAAGAATCTGGAAAAAGGCGAGAGAGAAACCATAATATTGGACATGCAGCGTATGATAATAGAATATGATAATGAATTGATTGATAGATATGTTCACGAATTTCCAATGACGTATAGAAGAAGATGGTATGACAATGATCCCGATTCCTGGCTGGTCGTTAATGCACTCAAATTTGCGGATGAGAACTTAATAACCGATATAATCCTTTATTTGAAAGAAAGATTATAAAACTTTTCTGTTTAATTTTGCTACTGTTTCATCTGACGTTCCCGTTGTGCCCTAAGCCGGTCATAAATTAATTAGCTGTCTAAAATATTGTACAAGCAAATAAATTGCCAAAATGGTGCATCTATAAATCGGTTTAGATTGAGGCCAAAAAGAGTTGAATTTAGTACAAAGAATTATGCAAAATCACGGCCTTCCACCATGTAATAAACTTTCCAAACAATATACGGTTAATTTTGTTTCGTCACAGAGATAGCTAACTTCACACTCTTGACAAAGATCCGTAAGATTTTCTTTACCATAATCCAAAGTGCCGTTTTCTTCATGGAGCTTGTACAACAATTTTAAATATTTTCCTTCTGCAATGCGCGGAACTTCGTATCTTCGATCGAGTTTAAACCACTCGTATATCCCTTTATTTCCTTTAGAGGAATTACAAGACCTGCAAGCCATTACGACATTATCCGCAATATCAGGTCCGCCCCGGTTTCTCGGAATTAGATGATCATATGAAAGATTTTCGGCTGAGTTGCAATATATGCATTGATTAGGATTTTCTCTTTCTCTTATATATTCTCTGATTGATCCAGACCATTCAATCTCACCAGATTGTAATTTCTTAAATCGATTCATTACGAACGGAAACTCTTTCTTTCCATATCCGGATGATTCTGAGATTATTTTGGCATATTGCCAGTAGATTAAATCTCTTATTGATTTCACTGCAGATGGGGGCATTTGCTCATTACCATTGGTGGTTGCGATTTCAAATTATGTTCACTAGGGATATAGCGTTACAACGACAAAGACGACAGACTACATTAGATGTTCATTACGGGCATTAAAATCTTCTTCGGTGGTGCTGAAACCACCATATTCTTTTTGGGTGCCATTACGATATATACGGTAATAGTATTTATTTCTTCTTTTTATTACTCCACGGTATTTTGGCGTAGTTCTATCTAATCTCCTTGTTAACGTCGCGGTTAACTTGCCGGCGCGCAAGCGACGGTCAAGTTGAACCACTTGTTCGACAGTCGTTCCCCGTGCTACTCCAGTGAAATTACGATTTTCTCGTTCTTCTTGTGTTCCTCGACCTCGACAAGCGTTCCCTGCACCTCTGGGTTCTGCGAGAGCTTGATCAACTCATCGAGATCAATCCCCTCGTCTTGCAGTGCTGCAGCCGCCTTCTTAGGAATTAGCTTGGATGCAACCTTGAGGACGCTTCCTGGAATAGTGACAGTCGTCTCCGGTTGCGCGTCACCGCCCTTGAACACTCGAATCTTCACATCAGCCATGATTTCCTCCTTTACACACTCGACGACGTACATCCGTTGCAGCCGCGGGTTCGGCCGCGTGCGTCCGGAATAAGCTGCCTGGGTTGGAGCGCGGCAAAGCCGCGCGGAAGCCCAGGTCAGCTTCATTTCGTTGTTGGGTGGTCTGTAGACAGTGTTTTACTTCGACTTCTCGATTTCTTCTTCGACTTCCTCTGCCCCTTCTGCATAGAACTTCTCTTCATCTGGGGCCAGCTCGCGGATGAGTCGTAGGAACTCTCCGGCGTGAACGCGTTCTTCATCGGCGATGTCCTTCAGAACTTCGATGGCGAGCTTGTTGTCCGTTGACTCGGCAAGCTGCATGTACAACTGAATCGCTTCGTACTCCGCAGCGATCATGAAGCGGATTGCTCGTATGAGTTCCTCATCCGTGAGCTTCCTGTCGTTCGCCAACCCCGAAAAAGGCGATCCAAACCCTGGCATGACTATCCTCCTTTCTATGTGTTTGACCGATTTCCCACCCAACGGGACTCGCGGATCAGCGGTGGAGGAGGCGAGCTTGCTCGCCAACATACACCCGTTGCAATCACGGGTTCGGCCGCGTACGGCCCGACCACGCAGTTGGTAGACCGCGAGCCCCGTTCAGCTGGCCGCAGGTTGACTGAACATATAATTATCCAAATTCTAAAAAATATGGGATATATCCTATTAATTGATGTGACCACTGTCAAGCGTTTTTTACTTCTCAACACATCTCTCTTTAACCACCGGGTAAAAAAAAGGGTAGAGAAAACATTTTGCGACGATTGATCAGACTGATATACGCGGATTG
>CAZGJW010000128.1:0-8885 GCA_964525675.1 uncultured Spirochaetota bacterium | reverse complement strand
AGCCTTTCGTGTAATCTCCGACATAGATTTGACCGATACCGAGCATGAACCAGGAAAGAAGGCCCGCAAGAAACGGATCTTTTTCTCCGGGCAGCGCCAGTCCTGCAGCCTGATGTGAAATAGCGGCCAGTGCAGACGTGTCATACAGTTCGTTCGGCGAGCCCTTGCCGAAGATGCCCATTTCACCGGATGATCCGATCGCCATACAACCACCCGTGCCCGGTAGAAGGCCTGTTTCAAATGCATAGGTGGTATATTCCGTACCGGCAGCAGGATTTTCGATGCCTTCTGCAATTGAAAACATCAAAGCAAACAGTACAGCTGCCGAAAAAACTGTAATCTTCAGTTTCATATAGAACCTGTCCTTCAGGCTAAAACGAGAATCACCAAATAACAAATCGACACACAAACTTTGTTCAACAAACAAATAGGTATTATGTCCCCTTAATTCAAAATCTGTGGTGAAGGCCGAAATTGTAGGAGCCGTCCTCATCACCGTACGTCACGTCGGCATAGACCTTCTGTTCCTGATTCTGATTGTACTTTCGGGTCGTATTAACCGCATCTATTACATTGAGAAAATGAACGACAACGAATGAAGCTCCAAGGATGATCGCCGTTTGCCGTTCCCTGTTATCGGGATTATCCTTTGATTTTATATCGACACCGAGGTTGATATCACCCGTTACATTCAGCTCGAGTTCCGCAATGGTGAGAATGGCGCTCGCAAGAAGGGCTTCCTCGACTATCCAGAATGCCGCGCCTTTGAGATATGCACCGGCGTAGAGCTGTCCAAGTCCCGGTACGTACCAGGAAAGCGCACCGGCGAGGATAGGGTCTTTTCGGATAAATTGTCTGTTTTCAGCGCCGGATAGCAAAAACGGACAGGTAAAAACGAGTAGCAGCGCGCATATAATGACATTTATTTTTTTCATGACTGTACCTCACTGTCAATGTCTGATTCCAGCAGCGCGGATATAGTGGCGACGGCGTCACTTTCACCGTCACCCTCGGCGATTATCTTGATCCTCGTTCCCTGGCTGGCCGCAAGCATCATCACTCCCATTATACTCTTCGCATTCACCCTGTCTTCATCTTTTTCAAAAAAAATATCACACTGAAACTCATTGGCCTTCTGCACAATTACCGCTGCCGGACGCGCGTGCAACCCGCTCTTGTTCTTTATGACGATCTCTTTTTCCACCATACAACTGTCCCACCCTTGCTGTATACACATGTCCGTATACAAAGGAGTCACCGCCTGTTACTCAGCTTTTCGTTCCTCTTCGATATAGGTCGCAAGCTCCCGGTTGAATTCTTTTGCCGTATTGTACCCGAGCTTCGTCAACCGGAAATTCATTGCAGCTGTCTCAATGAGAATAGGGATATTTCTTCCGGGCTTCACGGGTATGGTGTGAAGAGGCACTTCAACCCCTAAAATCGAGTACGTTGTATCCTCGAGTCCAAGCCGGTCATATTCCTTATTGTCATCCCAGGCTTCGAGGATTACTACAAGCTGTATCTGTTTTGTATCACGTATCGCCCCGACGCCGAAGAGCTGTTTTACATTAATTATTCCAAGTCCCCGTATTTCCATATGATGCCTGATGAGCTTCGCACCGCTTCCGATGAGGAGGGTATCGGATATCGACCGCACGTCGACGACATCATCCGCAACAAGCCGGTGGCCGCGCTCAATAAGCTCGAGTGCACATTCGCTTTTTCCCACACCGCTTTTTCCCACAATCAGTATTCCAACACCGAATACTTCAACGAGCACCCCGTGGACGCTCGTTCTCGGGGCGAACGCGTCTTCAAGTATTTTGATCACACGCGCTGTCATTACATTTGTCGGGAGGGAAGAGACGAGAACCGGCACATTCGTTTTTTTCGCCATGTCAACAAACAGGGGGGGCGGCTCATGGCCGTGTGAAAAGATGCAGCAGGAAACGGGATAACTGAAAAATTTTTCAATATTCGTCATGTCATTGCTGTTTATGAGTTTCAGCAGGTAGTGATATTCACCGCGCCCGAACACCTGTATCTTTTCATAGTCAAAGTAATCATAATCACCGGTGAGCGAAAGGCCGGGCCTGTTTATATCGCTGTTTTGGATTCTATTCGGGAGAATTGTATCTCCCGTAATATTACGCAGATGAAGAATATCTCCCTCCTGCGCAAGTTCGAGGAGCCGCTTGATGGTAATTCCCGTCTGTTTCTTACCCATTCCCGCCTCTTTGTTAAAGTCAGGTAGTCCTGCTACACAGAAGTGCTACACGGCAGTTTCACCCTGGAGTGAAGTCGCGGAATTCTGCGACTCGGCCACGGCTTCCTTGAGCGGGATAACCCGCTTATCAGTTATTTTGTCCCAGTACCTGCTGAGTTTCACCTCAATTTTATCGAAAAGTGTGTCAAGAACGCTGTTTATTTCCGATGTTTTCGCAAAAATATGAATAATCTTCTTCTTTACGTTTATGTTGACCTCAGCAAAAAATATGTGCCTCTCTCTTTTAATAACGAGCTTGAAATCATATATGTGGTCTATGTAATGGTCGAGTTTTTTCATGTTTTTTTCAATATACGCACGAATCTCGGGTGTGATTTTCACTTTTCTGCCTGTGATTGAAATGTTCATCACGACCTCCTTAAGTTTGATGGTAAAATTTGCAGTTCTTTTCTATACTTTGCAACAGTCCTTCGTGCTATCTTTATTCCTCTCTTTGCGAGAAGGTCCGTTATTTTCTGATCACTGAGCTGCATCTTGGACCCCTCATTGTTGACAATCCCCTTGATAATCTCCTTTATACTCGTTGAAGATAAATCCTCACTTCCCAGCGCAGGAATTGAGCTCGAGAAGAAATACTTAAGGGAATACACACCGAAGGGGGTCTGTACGTATTTTGAACTGGTAATCCTGCTGATGGTCGATTCATGCAGGTCGACAACCTGTGCGATATCTTTAAGAATCATAGGCTTCAGATACATCGGTCCCCTTTCAAAAAAATCCATCTGCTTGTTCAGTATTGCTTCGGTAACTCTGACGAGTGTGCTCTCACGCTGTTGAACAGCATGTATAAACGACTTTGCACGCTGCACCCTGTCATTCACGAAATCGCGCACCCTCCTGTCGTTCCTCTTCAATTTCATGAGCCGCTCAAAATAGCTGTTTACCCTCAACCGGGGAATCGAAGAGCTGTTTGCAATAACTTGAAACCCGTCTTCTCCCTTCTCTACTATCACATCAGGAATAATATACCGAATATCCTCCGTATAGAACTGCCGTCCGGGATAGGGTTCAAGGCTCGAGATTATCTCGAGCATCCGGTCGAGCACATTCCTGGATGTTTCGCATTTTTTTGTTATCTCATTATATTTCTTTAACTTCAACTCGTTCATATAGTCAAGGATAATCTTTTCTGCTAAAGGGTAATCTCCCCTGTTCCGCAACTGTATCAAAAGACATTCCCGTATATCCTGTGCCCCCACCCCGGGCGGGTCAAGGGTCTGCACGATGCTGAGCGCTTTTTTTACAACATCGGAGCTCATTCTGAAATCAGAGGCTATTTCCTCCGGCCCTCTGGATAAATAACCTTCCGGGTTGATATAATTAATAAGAATCTCCGCAGCTTCAAGCTCATCGGGATCGATTTTTAACATGTGCAGTTGCTGCAAAAGGTATTCCCTCAAGGTCTCTTCCCGGGAAACCGCTCCCTCCAGAAACTCCCGTTTTTTATCCTTGCCTGAATCGCGCTGGTTTTTCGGATATGATCTTTCCAGATAAAAGTATTCCTCGTTAAACTCCTCGCCTGTCTTTTCATCCGAAGTTTTTTCAATCCGCTTGTTGATGTCCTGCTCACTAAGTTCGTATTCGCGTTCCTGCTCCTCGATATCAAGAGCAGGATTCTCTATGAGCTCCTGTTCTATCTGTTCATTGAGCTCAAGGTTTGAGAGCTGCAGCATCTTGATGGCCTGTTGCAGCTGGGGCGTCATAACCAGTTTCTGGATTTGTTTAAGATGTATTTCCGGCTTTAACTCCACTGAAAAGATCCTTCCTTCATTTCTACGTACCCTTGATTACTACTCTCATTTTACAATCAATGCTGGTATCTCTATTTTATAGCACAAACAAGACATATATCAACCTTTTCCTGTTCTTCTTTTTTTTCATATCCTGTGACATACACAGGAGCCCTTGAGTGTGTTCGGTAAATATTTTCTTCAGCCCTTTTATATCGTGAAATTGATACCCAGGTATATTCTTTTTGCTTCCTCGTTATTTACCAGAAATTCACTGCTACCCGATACAAGTATCTCCCCCTCATTCATAATATATGCCCGATCGGTAATGCGGAGCGTTTCTCGCACATTGTGATCGGTAATGAGAATACCGAGCCCCTGCTTTTTCAACCGTTCGATAATGCCCTGTATGTCGAAAACAGCAATCGGGTCCACCCCTGCAAAGGGTTCGTCGAGAAGCATGAATCTCGGTTCAACCGCAAGAGCGCGAGCGATTTCGGTGCGGCGTCTCTCGCCGCCGGAAAGCGTATACCCCCTCTGCTTTCTGACATGTTCTATACCGAGTTCCTCGATGATTTTATCGGCCCTCACATTACGCTCCTTCCTGCTCAGGTTTGTATTTTCCAGTACCGCAAGCATGTTCTGTTCAACTGTCAATTTCTGAAAAACAGAGGATTCCTGGGGCAGATATCCAATTCCCCTCCGTGAGCGTTTGAACATGGGCATCTGAGTTATATCACTGTCATTGAGCAGAATATGTCCTGAATCGGCGCCGATAAAACCGACGATCATGTAAAAAGTTGTTGTCTTCCCCGCACCGTTCGGACCGAGCAGCCCAACAACTTCGCCTTCATGTATATCCAGGCTTACCTCTTTAACAACCTTTCTTTTTTTAAAACTCTTGACAAGATTTTGCGTCTTTATAGTATTCACTGGGCACCCCTGTGTCCGAACACTCCCTGTATAGAGCCTGTTAACTCAACGGTTCCAACCTCCGACACGAGGCCCTTGCAGTATACGGTATCCCTGTCTTTACGAACGATCGTATCTCCCATGGTACGGAAAAGTCCCTGCTCCATGTCATACCTGGCAAGCGGGGCATACACCGTATACTCACCATTCATCATATACACATCTTTAATTAAAATCAGCACATGCGAATCACTGTTGTACCGCATTGTACCAGATCGAACAACAAGAGTGTGTTTCCTATCCTCGTTCTCTTTTTGAATGTAAAGTACATCCCCGTGGAATTCACTGCTTCCTGTATCAGAAAAATATCGGATTTTTTCACAGTAGATTTCATCGCCCGAGTCGAGAAACAGGGTATGCACATTTCCGTAAAAATGCGCAATATTGCGTTCGTCTACACGCAGTGTCTGTGCAGTCACCCGGACATCACGACCGGTATACACCACCGACTCCGAAAATGTGTACTGTTCCCACCCCTTGCTTTCAATCTTCACCGCCTCTATCGACCGTTCACTGTCCCTGAACTCCCCGTTCCCCTCTACAAAGTAGTACTCCTCAAGGTAGCGGGCCTCCCCGTAATCACCGGTTATCGTAAAGTTTTGTGCAGAGTTTTCTACCCGTACATCCCTGTACAAAAATGCGTGCTTTTCCTGATCGGCGTAACGAATAACAATTTTCCGCGCATATACAGTTACATCTCCCTTTCTAAAAAACGCATGACCGCGTGCGGTAATTATTTCATCGTCGTAATTGATACTGTACGAATCTGCACCGTAGTAGATTTTATCCTCTGCCAGGTAGGCATCTGCAAAAAGCGGGCACACGTTTACCGTAAGAAAAAGGGGCGCAAACACAAAGATAAAAACAGCTATTCTATTCAGATCTGATACTCCCTTTTACATTCTTCCTGATTGTAATGAAGCGCAGCGCAACATCGGCATCCATTCCCATCCCCGTCAGAATATCACCGTTTTCTCTTGTTATCTTCACGAATCTGTCCGTTGAAAAGCGGTCTTCACTGCCGATCCATTCAAGGTACTCGGTGTCAAGCCGCGCACCGTTAACAGCAGAAAACACGACAACATCGTCCTCAGCGATGAGAAGCGAACTGTTCTGGTACAGCACAGCATGCTTCGATCTTCCATTTGAAAGCTTATGACCGTCTCTATCATAATATACAAAACTGCAATTTTCAACATGTAACTCGTTTTCCCGGGAGAAGAAATCACCGCGTTCGAAAATGACCTTTACCCGCAGTTTATCCTGTTCATAATGATAGTGCGTTACATTCGTCAAACTGTAATGGGGGAGCTCTTTTTCCACCTGCCGTGTTTGAGATATCTGTTTTTGCTCTTCAGTTCTGCACCCGGTAAATAATACTACAGCCATAAAACTGATAATTGGTATAAATATCCTGACGACAATGTATCGCATGTTGGTCTCGAATGTGAAAATATACAACAGTGCCATATTCTGCACTGAACAGCGTCAATTCTTCGATTGCCGATTCTTATAGCGAACACTCTCACGGATGAATTCTCTGAATAACGGTTGTGTTCTGACCGGCTTTGATTTGAATTCAGGATGAAATTGGACACCGATTCCCCACGGATGCTCACGGTATTCAACCGATTCGACGAGCAAACCGTCCGGTGAGGTCGATGAGATTATCATGCCGTTTTTCTCCATGATATTTCTGTACTTGTTCGTAAATTCATACCGGTGTCTGTGGCGTTCACTGATTCGGGTACCTTTATAGGCATGTGCAATTTTCGTCCCCTCCTTCAGTACCGCAGGCTGCCTGCCAAGGCGCATCGTACCGCCAAGATTTTTAATATCGTTCTGCTCCTCCATGAGGCTGATTACCGGATGAAGCGTATCGATATCAAATTCCGTCGAGTTGGCATCCTCGAAACCAAGAACATTCCTGGCGAACTCGATAACCATCACCTGCATGCCTAAACATATTCCCAGAACCGGTATTTTCTTTGTTCGGGCATATTTTGCAGTCTGCACCTTGCCCTCGATACCTCTATCACCAAATCCTCCCGGAATAAGTATACCGTGAACATCCATGAAGGCGTCTTCGAGGGATTTTTCATCAAGACTGTCGACCTTCACCTTCTGAATATTGACCTTTACGTCATTATCAATACCGCCGTGAATAAGTGCTTCGAAGATACTTTTGTACGCATCATGGAGCTCGGTATACTTACCCGATACGGCGATATTCACCTCCTCTTTCGCAGAGGTGCGCCGTTTTACCATCTTTTCCCATCCAGACAGGTCGCTCTTCCTCTTATCCATGCTGAACTTTTCAAGAACCTTGTCATCGAGTCCTCCTCTGTGAAGGATAAGCGGAACTTCATAGATCGTCTCTTTGATGTCCCTCGCCGTAATTACCGCCTCCTCCTCAACATTACAAAATAGTGATATCTTACTCCTCATTTCGGTACTCAGTTCATCCTTTGCACGACACAGGATGATATCAGGAACGATACCGATCTCACGGAGTTTACTCACGGAGTGCTGCGTGGGTTTCGTTTTCGGTTCCGCAGAAACACCCACTATGGGAATAAGTGTCACATGTATAAAAAGCGTGTTCTGTCTGCCTGCATCCAGCCTGAATTGGCGGATCGCCTCGAGAAAAGGTATCCCCTCGATATCTCCGACCGTTCCACCTATTTCTACAATAACAAAATCCGGCCTGTCCTTTTCAGCGATAATGGTAATTCTCCGCTTTATCTCGTTCGTAATGTGCGGAATCACCTGAACCGTTCGCCCGAGATAGTCTCCCCGGCGCTCCTTCTCAATAACGGTGCTGTATATCTGACCGGTGGTTACGCTGTTCAGGCTCGACGTGCTCTGCGATGTAAATCGTTCGTAATTGCCGAGATCGAGATCGGTTTCAGCCCCATCATCCGTGACATACACCTCACCGTGCTGGTAGGGGCTCATTGTACCCGGGTCTATGTTAAGGTAAGGATCCATTTTCATAATGGAGATTTTGTACTGCCTGTGCTCGAGGAGGCACCCGAGAGACGATGCAGCAATACCTTTACCAAGTGAAGAGCACACACCACCCGTAACGAAAATGTAGCGAGTCATAACCCATCCCCTCCGTGTATGTGTTTAAAACCAAAGAAAGAATATGCCTCACCAACAACCGTCGAGACCCAGTCACAGGAATCAGAACCAATACGTTTTTTTTGTCCATCTGTTTTTTTTAAATGTATAAAAAACTCAATATTCCCTCTGGGTCCTGTTATCGGTGAGAAACAATGGTCGATGACGGTGTATCCCTGATTCTGAACAACCGAGCACACACGCTTCAGTATCCAATTATGCCTGTCGATGCCGCGGACAACACCGCGAAAACCGGAATACGGCTTTTCCAATTCGAACTGAGGCTTGATAAGACAGACGACGCTGCAACGAGCGTTTAGCATTCCCACCAGCGGATCGGTAATTCGAGTAAGCGAGATGAAGGACACATCGATGGTTACGATATCCGGTATTCGTTGAAGATCGAGCTGGTCAATATATCGGGCATTGAATTTTTCAACAACGTGCACACGCGGATCGATTCTCAGTGAATATGCGATCTGATTCCTTCCCACATCGACTGCAACAACACTGCACGCACCCCGCTGCAGCAGGCAGTCGGTAAAACCACCGGTTGATGCGCCGATGTCGAGACAAAAGGCGTTTTGAGCATCGATACCGAATGCATCGAGCGTCCGGGAAAGCTTTACGCCTCCCCTGCTTACGTACCCCTGATTTGGAACACGCACATCGATAATCGCCTCCTCGTCAATCATCGCCGCAGGCTTTGTAACCTTTTCCCCGTTAACGGTAATATTTCCTCCCATTATATACGCCTTTGCCCGATCTCT
>CAZGJW010000127.1:0-8887 GCA_964525675.1 uncultured Spirochaetota bacterium | reverse complement strand
TGCACATGATTGGCGAAATGTATATACTTCTGAAAGCGATGCTGAATATCCGTCAATACCTCCGAAAGATTATGCATATGATGATTGTAGATGATGGTAATCGACCCCATTACCTGTCCCGTCTTTTCACTTTTTTCAAGGGAGAGCTTTTCCCGTATAAGATCACGAATAGCCTCACTTCGGTTGTGAAATCCGTGCTCTGCTATGAAATCATCAAACGATGAAAGCAGGTTTTTTTCCATCGAAACCCCAAACCGAATAAGCTCAGACATGAGATCACTCCACTAACAGCAAGCTGTAGTTGTGATATACGACAGCAGCCGGAGCAGCCGCCGTACACTCAATAATATCCAATTACGCATTTTTGGCAAGCCAAGATTGTGTTTCAACAGCATTTTATACTGAAGAATTAATACCTCGTGAACCGATAAAGATACTGGTGAAGTACGGCATTGAGGGAATCCAAAATGCTTCATGCATTCTGCATAACAATTATTTTTGATATTTCTTTTATTTTGAGGTATAATAATTACTGATTTTATATCTTAGAATAAGATAAAAATTATGAAGACCTTATTTTCCTTTATATTGCCTTTTATTGTTATTTCGATAATTATATTAGCAGGCTGCGGAAACAGAGTTTCGCTTCTCGATAATGCGAAAATAAGCCAGTCGGATATTCCGGTTGTTCTTACCGTCGATCCTTCCTCAGACCGCGCCGGTATACCGGCCAATCCTGTAGTGAGCGTTCGGTTTTCGATTCCAATGGATACAGGATCCGTCGAAAGCGCGTTCACCCTTACTGTTGACGGTGAAGTGTACACCGCAGGCGGTGTTTTCGAGTGGCTTAATGGAAACAGGATGTTCATATACTACCCCCCGTCGGGAAGCCTTCCCTCCGGCTCGCTGATAACCGCAACAATTGATGTTACAGCGAAGTCAATACTCGGCATTCACCTGTCGACTGAATATAAATGGTCATTTACTCCCGGATATAACTTCTATTCAGGCAACCCGAGCATACTGAGCATACTGCCGACGGCTCTCCAGGCTGTCTTGCCGACTGATTTGAAGATTGAAATCGAATTCGATCGTCTCATGCTTCATTCTACGGTTGAGTCGTCCTTTCTCCTCGTGTCCGACAGCTCAGACGAAGATTCTCGTACATCGGAAAACGGCAGTTTCACCTGGGAAAACATGGCATCCGGTGAAAAGGTTTCATACATGCCCAATGAAGCGCTGGGGAATAATAATACGTACACCCTGTATCTCAACAACCGGGGGATCGTATGCCGTGATTTAAGCGGGAATGCACTGCCGAACTTTGCAACCACCTTTTACACCGCAGATACGGCGATCTACGTATCAAACGATAGCGGCGATGATGCAAATGATGGAAGAAACAGTGCCATTCCGGTGCAGAGTCTTGATACCGCGATCACTCGGGCTGTTGACTTTAAGATCTCACTGATAAAACTGGAAGGAGAAGGGTCCGACCCGGATTATACCGGATCATTTAGCGTGCCAAGTGGCATTACCATAGAAGGCGGCTGGAATCAGAGTTTCGATCACCAGGGCTATGAAACGAAAATTATCGCCGGTACTACAGGTCAGTATGCAATCAAATTCTCAGGCGTTTCTAGATGCACACTCGATGGGCTTACAATCTGGGGGGGCGAGATACCTGCATTAGAAAACGCAGGTGTTCTTATACAAAACAGCTCGGACATTACTATAAGACACTGTTACATTACTGCTTCAAACTTAGGAACAGCCACTGAAGGCTATGGTATCAAAATCGATAACTCTTCTAATATAACTATTGACGGTAACAGTAACATTATTGGCGGTCAGGCATCCTCACGCAATGCCGGTGTTTACGTGTTTGGCACATCAAAAAATGTTACGATTAAAAACAACGGTTACATTGAAGGTGGAAGTAGTGGAACTACGTACGGAATACTGCTGGGAAACGGCACAGGGCCGGTTACAATCAAGGGTAACACAATAATAACAGGTGGGAATGTCACATCTAACAACCCGACCTACGGGATATATGCTGGCACGAATTCTACAGCAACGATACAGGATAATGGTACCATAGATGCTGGAAGCACATCAAGCAATAAGACATACGGCATATATGTAGATTCCACTGCAAACGCAGTTATTCATGACAACACCATGATCAGCGGTGGCTCAACATCAAATGGAGATACCAACGGAATATCCATTGCAAATGGTAAATCTGTTCAAATTTTCAGAAACATTATAACTGGTGGTGAAGAAAATACAATTAATCCACACATAAACTACGGAATAAATGCAAACAGTGTTAATGAATGTGCTGTTTTCAATAATTTTATTATTGGTAGTTCGTTATCTACCAATAACTCAAATAACTCACGCGGTATTTCTTCAAAAGATACCAATATTTATGTTATCAATAATACAATTTACGGCGGGGGCAATGGGGGACCAAATTCACATGCATTAGATATTGAAGACTCAACCGGCTGGTCAATTAGTCCTAAAATAGTTAACAATATTATTATTGGGGGTAACAATAGTAGCAAGTATGGAATTTATTTTACTGATAATTTTGCTACACTGCCATTAGATTGTTTAGTATTCAATAACACATTTAAAGGAGAAGGCACATCACTTGGTGGAACTAATTTCACAAACATTGTGTATCCTGCTCCCCCAGATTCAAGTACAGAAATTATTCCTCTGCCAAGTGATAACCTCTATTACAATACAGGTTCTCCAGATGATTTAGTCTTTATCAATGATACTGCATACAACTATCACATAGATACAATTAATTCCTCCGACACCTCGTCAATCAAAGACAACGGCTATAAAAACCTCTCCACATTACCACTTTTTAAAGGCAATCCGTCCCTGCTCAACGAGCTTCTCATCGATATCGACGGAAATACAAGAAACCCTGCATCCATAGACCGCGGTGCACATGAGTTCAACCCATGACGGGGCACATTCTAAAGAAACAAAAAAACATACCCCATACAGTTGCTGATATATGAAAGAAATCGAAGTTAAATTCCCGGTCAAAGACTTTCAGAAGTTTAGAAAAATCCTGGAAAATAATAAGGCCGTCAAAATAGCCTCTTTCTTCGAAGACAATGTCGTCTTCGATGATGAAACAGGCACGCTGAAACACGAGGGAAAACTCCTTCGTCTCAGAAAGAGCGACCGGGTAACGCTTACTTTTAAAACTCCGGTTGAAAAGTCGCGCTTCAAAATCATGGACGAGTATGAGGTAGAGGTTTCCGACTTCGACGAAACAAACAGCATCCTCGATGCGCTCGGTTTTCATCGGGTTTTTCGGTACCAGAAAAAGAGGGAGATATACGAAACAGGCGGTGTGTGCGTTCTTATAGATGAAACTCCGATCGGCAATTTCATCGAAATCGAGGGCGAGAAGGATCGCATCGCCGACACCGCGTGCCTTCTCGGGCTGTCAATGGACGACGGCCTGTCGGACAACTACGCTGAATTGTATCAGAAGTACTGCGAAGAAAAGAGAATCGAACCCTCGGACATGGTTTTTTAGCCCTGCATGTCACTGTGAGCGATGCGTGGTCTGGACCGGATAGTAATCTCACATGAGGTGCAGGAATTTCAGGACGCGGTCGCGCGGCGCAGCGCCGATAAGCCGGTCGACCTCTTTGCCGTCTCTGAACAGGATAAGAGTCGGAATTCCCTGAATACCGTACCGCGCGGCAAGGCTGGGGTTTTCGTCGGAGTTGACCTTCGAGATTTTTACTCTTCCAGCGTAAATCCCGGCGATCTCATCGAGCAAAGGGCCCATCATCCTGCACGGTCCGCACCACGGAGCCCAGAAATCGACGGCGGTGGGGATTGTCTCTTCCAGTACCTCGGCAGCCATATCCTGCTCAGACAGTATTTCGACGGGCCTGTCCGGAACGACAAGCTTTGCACTGCATTTCCCGCAAAGGGGCGATGAAGGCAGCTTATCCAGCTGAACCCTGTTTTTCATCCCGCAGTTTCTGCATTTCAAGAGGATTATATTGTTCATTTTTTCCCGGATAAAACATGTGCTTACCGTAAAGGTAGTACAAAAAACGGTAAACGGAAAGCGCAAAACGAAGCTCAAACAACTGTTCGAATCCATACAAAAGGGTAAAAATAGAACAGATCACCAAGTCTCTATATGCTCAGGATATGAATTGACATGAATAGGTGCGTGTTATATATTTGGTAAAAACTCCGGTATGAATACATATGCTCAAAAAATTTGCGCGCTTTATTATTCGATTCAGAATACCCGTTATCGTTTTCGTCATCGCGCTAACCGCTCTTTTGGGGTTTTTTACCACCAGGGTAAAAATGTCCTCAAACCTCATGGACCTCGCTCCGGAAAAAAGCCCTGAACTTATCGCACTGAAACAGAACCTTCAAAAATTCGGCTCATCCAGATTCGTTATGATAAGCGTTAAAGCGGACGACGCATACTCGCTTTCTACCCTTACGAAAATTAAAAAAATATCTGATGAAATCGAAAAACTTCCTGAAGTGGAAGAGGTAATAAATCCCCTCAATGCCACTGTTTTCAAGTACCTCTTCGGAATGGTCGTCGTGAAAAAAAGCTTTCCGGGCGGCCAGATTCCCGAATCCCGGGACAAATTAGAGAAATTCAAGCAGGAGATGCTTTCAGAGCCGATACTGAAGAATGTCGTGGTTTCCGAAAACGGTGAATCCCTCGCAATATACATCAAGCTCAGAGACGACTATGACCCGCAGTACATCAGAGACAAGCTCACGAAAATCATCAACCCCTACAGGGGTCCTGAGGAGTTTTACATAGCCGGCGGACCGGTCATCGAAAGCTGGGTCAAAGATTATATGAAAAGAGACTTTGTCCGCCTGGCGCTGCCGATTGTTTTCCTTGTCGTCGTTGTACTCTTTATCAACTTCAAATCGCTCCGTGGTATTGTGCTTCCTCTCTCCATCATGCTCGGCAGCATTATCTGGACTCTCGGGCTCATGGGCATTTTCGGAAAATCGATTACCATGGTGGGGGTCATGCTGCCCACCCTCATCCTCGTCATATCGAGCTCGTACAGTATCCATTTTCTCAACCAGTACTACAAGGATATTTTTGCTGATCAGCATAAGATACGAAATGTGGAAAAAGCAATTCTTCATATAGGTAAAACAATCTTTCTCGCCGCTCTCACAACCATTGCCGGTTTCGCGGCCCTTACCATCAACAGGATAAAACCGATGATGGAGCTCGGTGTGTTCGTGCTCATCGGGGTCTTTATCGCCATGATGCTGAGCCTAACCTTCCTTCCCGGTATGCTGTGCATAATAAAAAAACCGAGAGCCATAACCTACGCATCGAGTGAGGACAGCGCCATGAACCGCTTCTTCTGCAGGCTTAGCGAGCTTGTTATACTGCGGTGGAAGATCATCCTTATCATTGCCATACTGGTCGGCATATGGTCAGCGCTGGGTATTCATAACATTAAAATAGACACGAGCTGGAAGCGTTATTTCAAAAAAAAATCAGAAATCCTCGTGAGCCAGGACTTTATCAAATCCAATTTCGGCAGTGTTTCAACCGTAAACGTCAGCCTGACCACACAGGACGGTTCCGACATAGATTTCAGAAACCTCAAAGCCCTGCAGTACGCGGATAAAATCGAGCAATGGATACGGGACCAGCATCTCCTGGGGGCGACAAACTCCTTCGTCAGATACATAAAGCGCGCGAATCAGCTTTTACATGAAAACAACCCCGATGAATACCGGCTGCCCGGCAATGATGCTGATCTGCTTAAGATACTTCTTATGTTCAAGATGTCCAAATTCACGAAAAGTCTGGGCAACGTAATCACTCCTGATTTCAAGAACACGAATATCGTAGTGAGGACCTCAGCTGCAAATGACAGGGAGGTAACCATTCCGGACTTGAAACAGTTTGTAAAAAGCTTCAAGGAATTCATCAAACAAAATTCCTTCGAGGGTATCACAGTCACTCTTTCCGGTGTAGACCTCATCTATGTGTCGCTTATCGATTATCTTGTCCGGTCACAGCTTACGAGTATTGCAATCAGCGTTATCATCGTTTTTTTCATCATTGCATACACATTCAGATCATTCGTTTTCGGCTTTTTCGGACTCATCCCGATTATTTTCGGCCTTCTCCTCAACTTCGGGGCGATGAGTTACTTCAACGTGCCGATGGATTTTATTACATCGATGATCGCAAGTATTGCAGTGGGCCTCGGTGTGGACAACAGCATTCACTACCTGATCAGGTTTTCCAAAACAAAACACACCCTGCCGCTTGATGAGCGTATAAAAAGCGCCCTGATAAATTCGGGGATCCCCATATTTTTTACCTCATTTACACTGGTAGCAGGCTTCTGCGTTTTACTCTTCTCCAGCTTTAAACCGATTCTGTACTTCGGCCTGCTCATCTCGGTCACCATGCTCGGCTGCCTTATCGGAGTTATTTTCATCCTGCCCGCCTTTATATATTTTATCAAACCAAAGGCGATAATAAAGGGGAGGATAAGCTAGACTATCTACGGCTCTCCTTGGTGACAACATCGAGGTGGTGTCTGATCTCACTGTTGTCGGGTGCATATTTGAGGGCCTTTTTCAGATAACTTCTGGCCTGTGAGAGATCACCGAGTTTATAGTGCACCCATCCGAGACTATCCAGATATGCGGGGTTTTCTCTGTCGAGCGTAACCGCTTTTTTACATTCCTTCAGAGCTTCGTCGAGGTTCAGACTCGACTCGGCAAAAATATACCCGAGAGAGTTATGTGCGTTCGCATTGGTGGGGTCGATTTCAACCGCCCGATACAGGTTCAGAACAGCCTCCTTGAATTTTCCGAGCCTATCGAGAATGTAGCCGATAGCAGCGTACGCCGGGGCGCTTTCGATCCCGCTTTTCACGATATCCTTGAACAGCGGCAATGCGGATTCATAGTCCTCAATTATAGAATAAATATATCCGAGTATCATCTGGGTCTGAACCTTGTGGATGTACGCAAGCTCGGAGTTGATTACCTTTTTCAGGTAATCGATCGCTGCCTCGTAGCGTTTGAGACGGGCGTATGTGATTCCTAAAAAGTAGTGTATTTCAGGGTTGCTCTTGTCAAATGCGAGGGCATCGAGGAAGTGCTGTAGCGCTCCTTCGTTGTCGGCGACTTTTAAATCCGACCTGCCTGCAGTAATGAGCTGTTCGATATTTCCCGACTTTTTCATTATCAGATTGCGGACGCTTCTTATTCCATAAGAGTAGTAATATTCCACCTCTTCAGCTTTTCCATAACGTCGACAGCAGTTATATCCATACGAAGCGGTGTTATCGACACCCGGTTATCATGAACAGCCCGTACATCGGTACCGGGCTCATCGGTTTCATGAACGAGCGAGCCTTCGATCCAGTAGTACTTGTTCTTCTTCGGATCCTCACGCTCAACGAGAACATCATCATAATTTCTCCGCCCAAGACGGGTTATCTCAACGCCCCGGATGTCCATTACCTTACTATTCGGAACATTCAGGCTTAAGATAATATTCCTGTCCAGACTCTGCCCTGCGATTCTGCCAAGCAGTTTTTTTGCAAAATGGGCAGCAGTTTCATAGTGCACTATCTCGCCGTTGTTGTCAATGGAAACTGCAATGCCGGGGATGTTGTGCGTTGTGGCCTGAAATGCGGCCGACACGGTGCCCGAATAAAACACATCTGTTCCCAGATTCAGCCCGTTGTTGATTCCCGTTACCACGACATCGATTTTCTGCTTTATAATACCCAGCAGAGCGAGATGCACCGCGTCTACCGGTGTTCCGTTTATCGCGTATACCCTTCCCTCCTCGATGACATTGAGCCGTATCGGATCGTGCAAAGAAATGGAATGCCCGGTTGCGCTTCGCTCCCGGTCAGGCGCAACCATAAAGACATGGTAGTCCGGCTCGAGGTATTCTTTGAGCGCCCATATACCCCTGCTGTTTATGCCGTCGTCATTTGAAATGAGAATATTCTTCATCATTAAAAAAAAGCACCTCCGGTTATACTTTTATCGTTCCCAGTACCGCATAATTGAGCTGTCTATCTCAGTATCCATTTTTTCAGCTAAAAAGCAAACGACAAAGCTCTAAAGAAAAGAGTAAAAAAATTAAAAAAAATTAATTTCACTTTAATGGAGATTTAATCCGGCTGCTTTATATATATAAGCAATGAGTCAAAAGCTCAAACAAAAAAATATTTTTTAGGAGGTGTTGTTATGACACTTAAAAAAGGACTCAAGATGGTTGCCGTACCGGTATTGCTAGGAAGTTTTGTTTTACTGAGTTTTGTAGGGTTACAGGCTCAAGGCAATAGAGTAAAACAAACAGATGCAAACAACAGAGGATCAATCTATGTCGGTGAGCAGGGCAAAGGTACAGTACAGGGAAATGCTGAGCTTGCCGGGCAGGCCAAGATAACAGCGACCGATGCAGTGAAGGCAGCTGAAGGTGCCTATCCCGGGTATACGGCAAATGGAGTTGGAATCGAGAATGAGAATGGCTACTTAATCTACTCCGTCAAGATGTTTGATAAATCCGGGAAGGTTTTAGATGTAAAGGTAGATGCGGGCGATGCAAAGATTTTAGCAGTAGATAAGTCTGCTGATAATGACAGTGAAACCAACGACTCGAGGAGAGAGAGTGAAAAGAACGAAAATGAAAGTGAAAATGAGCATGAAAATAGACATGATACGGACAATGAACAAAACGACCAGCATGGAGAACATGAAGGATAATCTGAGACAATAAAAACACCCCCCTCTTAAAAGCTTCTGCCCTATCAAAGGGTCAGAAGCTTTTTTTTTACTT
>CAZGJW010000126.1:0-8956 GCA_964525675.1 uncultured Spirochaetota bacterium | reverse complement strand
TCCAGGCAGAGAAAAGCGCCATAGAGAGTGTGCTTTCTCAAACAAAATGGAATAGAGTAAAAGCGGCCGGGTTGCTGCAGGTCGACTATAAAACGCTGAGAAGGAAGATTAAGAAGCTTGGCATTTATCCGCGGTATAAGACATAGAGGAGAACACAATGGCAAAAGCAAAGTCAAATAAGAATTCAATTCAGATATATTTAAAGCAGATTGAAAAAATTCCAGTTCTGACGAGAAGCGAAGAAGAAGCGTGCGCCAGGGCAATAAACCGCGGCGAGGAAGGGGCAAAGGAGCTACTCATTACCTCCAACCTTCGTTTTGTCGTCAGTATTGCGGTCAAGTACCAGAATCTCGGGCTGCCCCTCATGGACCTGATCAACGAGGGAAACATGGGTCTGATCAGGGCTGTGGAGAAATTCGATGTGGAGAGAGGGTTCAAATTCATCTCCTATGCCCGCTGGTGGATACGTCACTACATACTCAAGGCAATTTTTGAACAGTCGACTTCCATCAAGCTGCCGTTGAAATATGCCACGCACTTTTCGAAACAGGACGATTTGCATGATACCGATGCAATCAAAAAATTGAAAAACATCTACCGGCCCGTGTCCCTGGACCAGAAACTTTCAGAAAACAGCAGCTCCGATACGATACTCGATCTGGTTGATGACGGCAAGTATGAACATCCGGAACAGGCTGTTATGGAAAAGAATTTGAAAGAGATTATCAACGATGTCATTCGCAAACTGAAGCCGATTGAGCGGGATGTGATAAAGAGGCATTTCGGCTTGAACGGCAGAAAACCCCTCACGCTCAAGGAGATCGGCGAAAAGTACAACCTGACAAAGGAAAGGATCCGGCAAATCGAGCATACCGCACTCGACAAGCTTAAATATCCGATGAAAAAACGAAGAGTCATGGACTTTGTCGAATAGAAGTTCCCCGCAAGGGCTCTATTTCCTTCCAAAAAAAATGTTTCTAATTTCCCTTTTTTAAATATTTGCAATCCAGTCATGGAAGAATAATACTTAATTATAGAAGGGTTGTAACTATTCAGCCCTAAAGAGGGATACATACAATGAATGAAAATGCAGTTGAAACCCTTTTGGTTGAAGATAATCCAGATGACGTTGAATTTACACTCAAAGCACTGGAGAAACACAACCTTGCCAACAAAGTTTTTGTAGTGAAGGATGGAGCTGAAGCGTTTGAGTATATCTTTGCCACAGGTGCTTATGCTCATAGGAAGATTGAGAATGCACCGAAAGTTGTGCTTCTTGATTTAAAACTCCCCAAAGTGAATGGATTAGAGGTCCTACGTAAAATGAAGTCTGATAAACGTACAAAACTCATTCCAGTTGTTATACTAACCTCTTCGGCTGAATAGCGTGATATTATTGATAGCTATAGACTCGGTGTGAATAGTTATATCGTAAAACCAGTGAATTTTAATAAGTTTTTTAAGGCGGTTCAAGAACTGGGATTCTATTGGGTGCTTCTGAATAAACCGCCCTATTAAAGGTGTATGGGTATACACAACTGAGAGATAAAAATATTTTTGGAGTTATCTCATGAAAAATAAACTCAATATACTTATATTAGAAGATGTTGCCACCGATGCTGAGTTGATCGAGCTTGAACTGCGCAAAGAAAAAATAGCATTTTCCTCAAAGCGTGTAGACACCAAAACAGATTTCCTTAGAGAACTGAAAGATTTTAATCCTGATCTCATCCTCTCTGATTATATGCTCCCGCAGTTTGATGGAATGACCGCTCTATGGCTGGTGAAAGAGCTTGCTCCCTCTATTCCGTTCATTATGGTTACAGGTTCAATGAACGAGGAGACAGCTGTCGAGTGCTTGAAAGCTGGAGCAGCAGACTATGTTATTAAGGAGCATCTTGCCCGTATTGGTCCTGGTGTTAGAGCGGCACTTGAAAATAAACAGACAAGAGAGAAAAAAGAAAAAGCGGAGAAGGCTCTCAGGCTTTCTGCTCAGGAATGGCAAACTACTTTCAATGCCATGAGTGATGGCATTTGTATCATAGGTGTAGAGAGGAAGATTAGACGAGCTAACCAGACCATGACAAATATTTTAAAAAAACCACTCAGTGAAATCCTTGGACATGAATGTAATATACTTCTACACGGCACATCAAAACCAATAAAGAATTGCCCATTTATGCGAATGCGCATTTCTAAAAAAAGAGAGATATTCGGTTTTCAAAAGGGTGAGCACTGGTATAATTGTACGGTAGATCCAATACTTGATAAGACAGGTAATCTCATTGGTGCAGCATGGTGTTTATCTGATATTACCGAGCGTAAAGCGGCGGAAGAGGCATTACGAGAAAGTGAGGAGTTCCTTACTGTAATTGTAGAAAATATTCCAAACATGATATTCGTTAAAGATGCAAAAGAGCATCGGTTTATACGTTTCAACAAAGCAGGAGAAGAACTGCTGGGTTATTCGAGAAAAGAGCTGATTGGTAAAACCGACTATGACTTTTTTACGAAAGATGAGGCGGAATATTTTGTAAATAAAGACAGAGAGGTCTTAAAAAAAGAAAAAATTAAGGATATTCCAGAGGAAATAATCCAAACAAGACACTTGGGTAAAAGAATACTTCATACGAAAAAAATTCCCATTCTTGATAAGCAAAGAAAACCACTTTACCTGTTGGGAATTTCTGAAGACATAACCGAGCACAAAAACCTGGAAGATCAGCTTATCAAGGCGCAGAAGATGGAAGCAATCGGAAGATTAACAGGCGGTATAGCTCATGATTTTAATAATATACTTACTGCTATTATTGGTTTTTCCGATTATTTGCTTATGAAGCTTGATAAGAACGATTTCTCATATACTTACCTCAAGGAAATAAGCGAAGCAGGAAAAAGGGCTGCTTCATTAACACACCAGCTCCTTGCTTTTAGCCGGAAGCAAATTTTGCAACCAAGCGTTTTAAATATCAATATAATGATTTCTGATATGGACAAAATGCTTCATCGCATCATCGGTGAAGATATAGATCTGGTAACAAATTTGGAACCCGACCTCGGAAATGTGAAAATAGACCCAAGTCAAATTGAACAGGTTATTATGAATCTCGCAGTTAATGCAAAAGATGCAATGTCTCAAGGCGGGAAGCTCACAATTGAAACTGCAAATGTTTACCTGGATGAGGAATATGCCAGACAGCATAGCACGGTAGAACCTGGTCATTACGTAATGCTTGCGGTAAGTGATAATGGTATTGGAATGGATGAGGAGACACAAGACAAAATCTTTGAACCATTTTTTTCGACGAAAGAAAAAGATAAAGGAACGGGGCTTGGTCTTTCCACTGTATACGGTATCATAAAACAGAGTGGGGGGGGTGTCGGGGTATACAGTGAACCAGGAAAGGGCACATCATTCAAGATATATTTTCCAAGAGTTATGGAAAAAATTGGATTGAAAAAGGCAACTAAACCTCATATTCAATCCATCCAGGGTACGGAAGCTATCCTGGTTGTTGAGGATTATGATCTTGTAAGAGAAATGGTTGCTAATTCTCTTAAAACTTTGGGCTACTCTATACTCGAAGCAAAGAATGGAGAGGATGCACTTCGTTATTTTAAAAAAGAGAGAAAGCAATCAATCGACTTAATTGTAACCGATATTGTCATGCCTCAGATGAGTGGGGGTGAATTTATCAAAAAGCTAAGGGGAAAAGATATTAATACAAAAGTATTGCTTATATCAGGATATACAGATAATAGCATAGTGCATCATGGAATTTTAGATGAAGGAATCCCATACCTGCAAAAGCCATTCACCATGAATGATCTTGGGAAAAAGGTACGTGAGGTTTTAGATAGTGCGTAACTCCTGTATTGGTTCGAAAACTTTTGGAACTTAAATGGAATAAGCGATAAGTCTGGAATGAATATTTTAATAAGAGAAAAACATGGGATCGATACCTAAACTACTTGTTGTTGATGACGAAGCACAAACCCACACTTTAATTAAAACGGTATTTTCTGATTTGAACTACGAGCTCATTTTTGCATACGATGGGGTTGAAGCGCTGGAGAAAGTTGAATATTACCGTCCTGATGTCATTTTGCTTGATATTAGCATGCCCCGTATGAATGGAATAGAAGTTACGAAAAAATTGAAGAAGAATAATGAAACAAAAATCATCCCCATCGTAATATTTTCGGCCCTGAAGGATGTAGAAAATCGTGTAAAAGCACTTGAAGCTGGAGCAGATGATTTTCTCAGTAAGCCTGTTGATATAATGGAATTAAAAACAAGAGTGAGCTCTCTCCTCAAAGTAAAAGCATACAATGACCATATGTGCAACTATCAAAAGAAGCTTGAGAATGAAATCGATCTGAAAACGAAGCAAATCAAGGACGCATCACTTGAAACTATCTATCGTTTGGCCCGTGCTGCTGAATACAAAGACGAGGATACAGGTAGTCATATTAAACGAATGAGCCATTATACAGCTGCGATTTATCGTAAAATTAGTAAGAAGAGTGAGAACGAAGATATCCTCTACGCTTCACCAATGCACGATGTAGGGAAAATAGGGATTCCTGATTATATTCTCTTAAAACAGGATAAGCTTACTCCTGAGGAATGGAAACTCATGAAACAACATACGACTATTGGGGGTGAAATATTGAAGGGTTCATCTACAAAGTTAATTGGTCTTGCAGAAACTATCGCTCTCAGCCATCATGAAAGGTGGGATGGAAGCGGGTATCCTCACGGACTTAAGGGTTCCAAAATACCCCTTGCCGGGCGTGTCACTGCAATCGCCGATGTATTTGATGCTCTCACGTCAAAGCGCCCTTATAGAAAGAAGCCATATTCTGTCGAAGAAGCTCTTACTATAGTAAAAAAGGGAAGAGGCAGCCATTTCGATCCTGATCTTGTAGAAACATTTTTATTTATAAAAGGAGAAATACTATCAATAAAAAAGAAATATGACAATGGTGACCAAAATTGGTTATTTAGTAAAGCGAAAACAGGATAGTGGTGATTTGCTATGAGTAAATCACCTTTTTCAACTAATGTGTATCGAAAATATTTTCTTAAATAAAAAAACCATATATATTACATTAGAGAAATTTCCGCTGATGCCTGGGCTGAAGAGCAACCTCCGGTCGGTAAAAAAATCTTAATTGTGTGTATCAGGAGAACAGGTGTGATAAAGCACGACTACGAGGGATTCCGTATATCCGTTGAAACATCAAAAACGGCGCGGCCTGTTTTTGCACATGGACACGGTGCTGTCAGCTCTGTTTCAAAACAGGCGACCGAGCTCGCAATCGACGTACTGAAAGACGGCGGCAACGCATTCGATGCAGCCTTCGTGCTTGCGCTGGGCCTTGCAGTGTACCATCCCCAGGCTGGAAATCTCGGAGGAGGCGGTTACCTTTTGGGAATGAAAAAGGGAAATACACAGCCCTTTGTAATCAATTACAGGGAATGCTCTCCCGAAGGTGCCGACAGATCCAGTTTCTTAAAAGACGACGGAAGCATCGATCCGGAAGCAACGGCATTCGGACCAAAGTCGGTGTGTGTGCCTGGAACGGTCAAGGCTTTTTTCACCCTGCAGCACAGATTCGGTGAACTTCACGCATCAACGCTCCTCGAGGAGCTTGCAAAACGTGCGGAAGAGGGTTGTCGCATTACACGGTATCAAGCTCAGTGTCTCAACCGGCTTGCAGGGAAACTTTCTATGTGCCCGGAATCAAAGAGTATCTATGTAAAAGAAGCAGGGGAGTTCCGTGTGGACGACCGTATTCCAAACCCGCATTTGAAGGATACGTTTATAATGCTTGCCCGCGAGGGAGAGAATGCGTTTTACAACGGTGTGATCGCCGAACGCATCGAGCGTGACCTGACGCAAAACGGCGGATTTATTACTGTGCGTGACCTGCAGAAGTATGAGCTGAAAGAGGTCGATCCCATCTGCACCGAAATACGGGGCAAAAAGATCTGGACAATTCCACCCGAAGGCGGAGGAGCAATACTGATCGAGATACTGAATATTTTGAACCGCGATGCTTTTCTCGATATTCAGCCGTTCACAGCTGATTTTTACCATTTTCTGGCACAGGCCTCCAAAATAGCATTTATAGATCGCATCGGTTACATGGGTGATGTCGATCTGCGGGGAAATAGAACCTATGAGAATATTTTCAGTACTGAATACGCTGATTTTTTATTCGGCCTCATAGGTTCTATAAGTGATGTGCGTACTGAACGATATCAGTCCCACTTACAAGGATACTCTGCTCCTCCACATGGTAATCGAAATAGCGGCAGCGAAACGACTCATTTTTCAGTAATCGACCGTGAAGGAAACGCTGTTTCCAACTCCTATACACTCAACCTCCGATACGGTTCAAAATGGAGCGTTGCGGACTGCGGTTTCCTTCTCAACGGGAGCATGGATGCCTTTTCTTTCAACCCGGGTGAACCAAACTATTTCAATATAATTGGGAACAAGTCGAATCTATTTGACAGGAACAAGCGTCCGGCAAGCAATATGGCGCCGGTGCTCGTTACCGGAGAGGCCGGTGTTGAGATGGCGGCTGGAACTCCCGGCGGACCGATGATTCCGACAACACTCGCAATGATTGTTCTTTCTCATGTGGGGAAAGGGATCAACCCCATTGAATCCATTGATCGTATGCGCATACATCACCAGGGGTGGCCCGATGTGCTGTATGTTGAACCGTGCACAGAACTGCCACGTGAAATACAAAAACTCAGGACAAGAGGGTACACAATCGAGCCGAAAAAGGAACCGATAGGGGATGTGCATGGGATATTCAAATCCGATCATGGGTATATGGCAGTAAGTGATTACAGGAGGGAAGGGTATGCGCTTTCCTGCTAGTACAGCCATGGAAACGCTGATGTGGATCATGATGGCCCGGGCTGGAGCGAGTACTCTTTCATAGAGTAACATGCAAGGTGGAATAGTGCCTGTTTCAATTATACCCGTTGATGTAAAACTCTTCAGGAGCCTCAATAATGGAAGATGTGGTAAATTTCGTAATCGTCGGCGTCGGTGGGCAGGGGATACTGCTTGCAAGTTCAATTGTGTCAGAGGTTGCCGTACGTGCCGGTTTTGATGTAAAGAGCAACGAAGTGCACGGCATGGCGCAGAGGGGCGGAAGCGTCATATCGCAGATTCGATACGGCGAGAAGGTGTATTCGCCTCTTGTAATGGAGAAATCAGCACAGTATCTCGTATCCATGGAGAAGGCCGAGGCGCTCAGGTACAGGCATCTTTGCAACAGCAATACCAGGGTTGTGGTCAATGATCTCATGATTGTCCCGGTAACGGTTAGTTCCGGCACAGACGAATACCCCGAAGACATTGACGGGATTCTCGGCAGCACATTTTTATCATTCAGCATGATCAAAGCCCAGGATATCGCCCAGCAGGCCGGAAGCATTCGGGCTGTAAATGTCGTACTCATCGGTGCGGTTTCCAACTACCTTTCCTTTGAAGACGAGCTGTACATGCAGGCGATAAAAAACCTGGTCAAACAACAGTATATTGATATCAATATAAAGGCGTTTTATATGGGAAAAGAAGCTCTTGCTACTTCCGAGAGGTAGAACGATGGATATGAAAGATCTATTTTCTGATTCAGCACGTCAATTGAAGAGCTCGAAAATTCGAGAGCTCATGAAAATGGCAAACACGCCGGGGATCATTTCAATGGCCGGGGGGATGCCCGATTCCGAGAGCTTTCCTTTTGAGGAGATAAAAGCTATCATCAACAGCTGGCCCTATGCACGGGCGAAGACGGCGCTACAGTACGGAACCACCAGGGGGTATACTCCCCTGCTCAAAAAAATCGCGCAGTGGATGGAGCGGGGGAAAAACATCGGAATGAAAAACCAGGAGATCATTATAACGACGGGGTCACAGCAGGCCCTATCACTTATTTCAAAGATATTCCTCGATCCGGAAGACGTCGTTCTCGTTGAGATTCCGAGTTTTATCGGGGCCATAGCATCGTTTTACAGCTTTATGGGTACTGTTGTCGGCATTTCGATGGATGAAGAGGGGATCGTACCGGACGATCTCGTGAAAAAGATAGAAGCATCCAGAAAAAGCGGCAAAGCGGTAAAGCTTATATACACCATACCCAACTTCAACAATCCGTCCGGAATAACGCTGTCTCCTTCGAGGAGAAAAAAACTCCTCGAGATATCATACCACTACGAGATACCGCTCGTAGAGGATGACCCCTATGGTGAGCTTTTTTATGAAGGCACTGCTGAAGATTACGCTCCGATTAAAAGTCAAGACGAACGGGGAACGGTCTTTTACCTGGGAACGTTTTCCAAGGTCCTTTCTCCCGGCATTCGGGTTGGATGGATCGTCGGTGACAGGGAGGTCGTCGCGAAACTCGAGCTCCAGAAGCAGTCTTTTGATGCGTGCACATCAACATTGAGCCAGCTCATCGCCCATGACTACCTCAAAAACGGGTATATTACGCAGTATACGGAAAAGATGAAATCAGTATACAGAAACCGGCGGGATGCGACGCTCAGTGCTCTTAAGGCCCATATGCCGGAAGGAGTGCACTGGACAAGACCGAATGGAGGCCTTTTTGTCTGGGTGACTATTCCCGGGCACCTGGATGCAGAGGAAGTATTTAAAGAGGCAATCAAGGAGAAGGTGGCGTTTGTAACGGGGGATGCATTTCTTCCCGAGGGATACAAAAACAACTATATTCGCCTTGCATTCAGCGACCTTTCGACGGAGCGAATCGAGGAGGGGATTGCAGTTCTTGCGGACGTGCTTCAACGGATGATATAGGCAAAGACAGGCGCTTTCGGAACACATTTTTCTTGACCTTTTATTTATTCTACGGTAATACTATTGACTGAAGAATCTAAAGAGGGCGGTTAGCTCAGATTGGTTAG
>CAZGJW010000125.1:0-9071 GCA_964525675.1 uncultured Spirochaetota bacterium | reverse complement strand
AACAATGAAACTGCTTCGTCATGCGCGCGTGGGAATGATTGGATGGAACGACATGGGCCTGTACACCACAGGATTCAACCCGGTTCGGTTGCGGGATATAATCGGTCCGGAGGTCGAAAGCATCGACATGCTACAGCTCGAAAGAAAGATGGAGGCTCTCGATCCGGGTGCGGTACAAAAGGAGATCGCCCGGGCAACCAGGGACTGGGAGTATCCCCTGGGTAAACCGAAGGATGAGGTGATCGAGCGGGCGATCCGCATATACATGGCAACCATCGAAATATGCAGGGAAAAGAGTTTCAGCGGTTTTTCATACAAGTGCGTGGATGGGATAGACCTCGAGATGAACGCGACGCACGCCGTTCCATCCGCACTCGTTGCATCTGCGGGGTACCCGTACGTAGATGAGAATGACATCGGAAACCTGGTGGCTGAGCTCATGCTCAAGTGGATTTCCGGCAGACAGGTTATGTTCGTTGAGCACTATGAGCACCATCCTGACTGGATATTGCTGGGTGAGGACGGGTATATCCCGGATGAGTTCATAGAAGGCAAACCGCAGATCAAGGATGTATCGACCGCGCTGCTCGGCGGCATTGCGCATTGTTCGAAAATGAAAACAGGACGGATGACACTCGCCTGCCTGGCAGAAGATAATGAGGGCTATCGCATGCACATCGTCACCGGGGAGGGAAAAGAGCCTCCACAGTGGGTCGAGATGGGGGTGCCGCTTCCGTCTTGGCCGAGTGTGAAGTTTTATCCAGACGGAAGTGTACGCAGAATATTGGACAATGTGATGTCGCAGCATTTTGCAGCGGTGTACGGGGATTACGCGCAGGAGTTGATCGACCTCTGCTATCTGCTCGATATCAAGGCGATCGTCGAAACCGTGAGTTTCAGCTCAGATACGAAATAAAAGACAGGAGGGGTAAAATATGAAAAAACAGGAAGAGTTTGACGCAAAACTTGTAAAGGTCCGGGGGTTTCTCGAAAAAGGAGGGTACGGAGGCGTGCTGTTCGGTGCTCAACACAATTTTTCATGGCTGTCGTGCGGGGGAGACGACCAGATCATTCACGGAACTGAGCTTGGATTTGTGAACGTACTTGTAACGATGGATGATACCTACCTGATTTCAAATAATATCGAGATGCCGAGAGTCAGGGCGGAAGAAACGGAAGGTATCCCCTTTAAAACCGCTGAGTATATCTGGACCGGTTCAATGGAAGAGGACATCAGGGAAATCGTCGGTAACAAGAAGCTTGCTGCAGATTTCGATTATCCGGGCACAGTCAACGAGAGCGCAACCCTGGGCCTGCTACGGGTGCCGTTGCTGGAAAGCGAATTAGACAGGTACAGGGAGCTGGGCGGTGTATGCGCCGCCGCAATGGATGAGACGATGTTTACGCTGAAACCGGGTATGGATGAGTTTGAGATACAGGGTGTTATCGGCGGGGAGCTCCTGGCAAAGGGTATTATACCGGTGGTTCTTCTCGTCGGGACGGATGAGCGGATATTCAATTTCAGACACCCGATGCCTACGTCGAAAAAGTTGGATCGGTACTGCATGGTCGTCATCTGTGCACAAAAGTGGGGACTCATTCTCAGCATGACACGGCTCGCGCATTTCGGTCAGCTGCCGGATGAGGTACAGAAAAAGTATGACTCTTTACACAGGGTCGAGATGGCCTATATCACGGCAACGGTGCCGGGAAAAAGGATAAAGGATGTTTTTACGGCCGGTAGTAAAGTGTACGCCGATGAGGGATATCCAGGAGAGGAGCTGAAGCACTTTCAGGGAGGAACCTGTGGCTATCTGACACGTGAACAGGGGTTGACGCCGGATGGTGAGTATACGATTCAGGATGGTGAGATTTTCGCGCACAACCCGACAATAAAAGGTACAAAGCTTGAAGATTCGATACTCGTTCACGGAAACAGTTTTGAGGTGCTCTCAATATCGGACAAATGGCCTGCACGGGAGGTTGAATACAACAACACGGTGTTGAAACGGCCCGAAATACTGGTGCGCTGATATTCGGTGCTAGAGATAAACGGATTAGAGTTCTGTATCAATAAATGAGAGGGTCTCTTGTCTGCAGAGGCACCCGTTTTTATTGAACGGGCAACTGGAGATTTCGATGTATCTGACATTCGATGTAGGAACCACGTCCGTGAAAACCGCACTGTACGGCAGAGACGGCAGGCTGGTATACAAGGTTATAAACGATTACACACTGAGTTCGCCTCAAAACGGCTGGTACGAGGTTCAGCCGGAGGTGTACTGGAACGCCGTTGTCGATGGGTTCAGGGAGATTGCTGAAAAGAGCGGTGTCTCCATAAAGGAAGTAAAGTCGGTTTCAGGCTGCAGCCAGGGTGAAACCGTCATTTTTCTCGATGAGTCGGGGAGGACTGTCCGGCCGGCACTTGTGTGGTACGACAGCAGGGCGCGGGACGAGGTGTCGGAATTGATGGAAATCATCGGCGGCAGTGATGAGCTCTATAAAATCACTGGCATCCAGGGTTTCGATCCCATGTGGAGCGCGCCGAAAATACTCTGGGTGAAAAAAAACCAGAAAGAGGTGTTTCAGAATTTCGGCCATATCATGCTTGTCGAGGATTACATCGTATACAGGCTTACCGGCGTGCCGCAGTCGTCCGCTTCTCTTCTTTCTACAAGTATGCTTGTCGATATACACAGCAAAAAATACTGGGACAGGGTTGTTGATTTCCTCGATATTCGAAAGTTTTTGCCCCCGATTGCAGAGGAGGGCAGCGTCGTCGGGAAGGTAGCTCCCGAAGTTGCGAATGAGACAGGTCTGGGCAGAGACGTCATCGTGGTAAAAGGCTCGATGGATCAGAATACCGGCGCGGTCGGGGCGGGAAATATCAAAAGGGGTGTAATTACAGAAACCACCGGTTCTGCGCTTGCCATCGGTATTACGGTCGAGGAAAAAGATACCAGGACAAATATCGGGCTTCCGTGCCAGCCGCACGCGGTACCCGGTCTGTATATCTATATGCCGTTCGCCCAGACTGCAGGTGCCGTGTACAAGTGGTTTCGCGATACATTCGGCCAATCTGAGATTCAATCGGCTGGCAGCCCGGAAAAGGCGTTTGAAGAACTGAATCGGCTCGCCGGGTCGGTCGGGCCGGGAGCTGACGGTCTCGTGTTTCTGCCTTTTCTTGCAGGTGCCTCCTTTCCGGAAAACGACAGCTGCGCGCGCGGCGCTTTTTACGGGATTGCCCTGCGGCATAACAGGGCGCATTTCGCGCGGGCGATACTCGAGTCGATCGGGTACATGCTCAGGAAAATCCTCGGTATCGTGGAAGATGCAGGAATCGAAGTGAAGGAGGTCCATTCCATGGGCGGCGGTGCCCGTTCAGACCTCTGGCTGCAGATCAAGGCGGATATCTGCGGGTATACGTTTGTGAAAATGATGGAAGAGGAGACCGCAACACTTGGAGCAGCGATTCTCGCTTCAGTACGGACGGGTGATTACGACTCATATGAGGAGGCAGTACGGGCGATGGTTAAAACCGGCAGGCGGTTTCTGCCGGATATATCAAATACTGCAATGTACAAGCGGGGTTTTTCGCTGTACAGTGAGCTGTACAAACATCTCAAGCCGCTGTTCAGGGAATATCCGGCATAGGATTATATTGCATACGGTCGGTTTTTTCCAGGAGCGTTATTCACCGCGTTTTCGCCAGGGATGATACGCAGGGTTGTTTTTATATACCAGGATACAATTCTGTATGTACGACGGCATTACTGCAGGTTCGCGTGCCGGGTATTGATGGAGTCGGGTGTTTCGTTTTTGGCTTCAGCAAGCATGATGATAATCGTGTAGAACAGCACATAGATGTTAAAGCCGAAAAGGGCACCGAGCAGGTTCTGATTTTTTGTATCGCCAATTGCCCCGAGTGCTCTGAAGTCCGGAGAATGGCCATGTTTCTCTATACATAGCAGGGCATCTGCAGTGCCTCCCAGCGTGGAATCTCCGACCGATGTTACACACAAAACCTTCCCGCCTAATTTTTTGGCATTTTCTGCGAGGGCGAGAATAGTTTTCGTTTCACCGGATTGCGATATCGCGATGAAGAGGTCATTTTCGTCGAAAGGCGGGTTTATTTCATCGAATACGGTATATGCCCTGAGCCCCACGTGATTGAGTTTCATCGAGAGTATCCTGCCGAACATACCGGAGTGTCCGATCCCGAGCACGTATATCTTTTGCGCGCCAAGGATGATAGAGACGGCATTTTCGAGTTGGGCTTCATCAATCTTCTTGAAAACATCCTGTGCGTTGGAGTGGAAATCCGAAAGTACATCGATATAACGGGCATTCATTATCTGCTCCTTCCGGGTCTGTGCATCTGTGCAATAAATATCCGGGACCGAAATTCTGCCGGATGCAGGTATTCGGCCCCGGTATTATTAAGGAGGTTTTTCAGGAGTATTTCTTTAAAAGCATCTCGAAAACCTCGAGAACCCTGTACGCCTGCGCTTCGCTTATGACGAGCGGCGGCTTGATCTTGAGCACATTCCCCAGACCCTTGAACTTGCTCTCGCCGAAGATAACGCCGTGACTTACTGCTTCTTTTACGATGTTGTGACATACATCGTTTGCCGGCTGTTTCGTTTTTCTGTCCTTCACGAGCTCTATACCTATCATCAGGCCGGGGCCGCGAATATCTCCGATTGTCTCGTATTTTTCCTGAAGTTCCTTCAGTCTGCCGGTGAAGTATGCGCCCATCTTCACTGCCTTTTCAATCAGGCCTTCTTCCTGAATCACATCAAGCGTCGCTATGGCAGCTGCAAACGATACCGGAAAATGCGCGAAGGTAAATGAATCGCTTGCGGGTTCCGGCGGCTTGAGATCGTCCCGCTGCATCACCCCTGCAAGGGGGAATCCGCCGGCGATCGCTTTGCCGAATGTGAGTATGTCTGGATATACATCGTACAGCTCGCTTGCAAACATTGCTCCCAGCCTGCCGAAACCGGTCTGTATCTCATCGAAGATAAGGAGGATGCCGAACTCGTTGCAAATCTCTCTGATACGCTTCAGGTACTCAGGAGGAGGCGGAATCATCCCTCCCGATGCCTGCATCGGCTCTATGATAATTGCGGTCACCGGCTCAACACCCCGTTCGATCATCGTTTTCACGTACTCGGCACACATGATGCCGCATTTCGGGTATTCGAGGCCGAACGGACACCGGTAGCAGTAGGCGTTCGGGATTCGAACGACATTTCCCATGTATGCGGAAAAGAGCCGGTTGAGAGGATGGTACGGCCAGCTTGCGGCGATTGTCGCAAGTGTGCGGCCCGAGTACCCTTCAAACGGCGTCAGAAACACCATACCGTCCGGGTTGTTCGTGATTGCGAGTTTCATCGCCGATTCGTTTGCGACAGACCCGTGCAGGCAGAAGCTTATCTTTTTCAAGTTTTTCGGTGCAAGCTCTCCAAGTTTTTTTAACAAAAGCAGTTTTGGAACGGTTTCAAAGCTCGTCCGCACATGGGTGATTTTTGAAATCTGTTCCTGTACCGCTTCTATCACCCGTGGATGGCTTACGCCGATATTGTATGTCCACGCCTGGGATGTGCAGTCGATGTATTCCTTTCCGGTGGTGTCCTTTATTACTGCGCCTTTGCCGCTGTCGACGATGATGGGCAGGCCGCCTCCCACGGAACCCGACATCAGGTACTTCCTTCCTTCATCAAGATCCTTCGGGTTTACATTTTCAAACATATCTATTACTCCTCCCTGTTTTTTTTAGTACATGGTTTTCGTCAAACGACATTCTTTTTCAGTGATGGTTTTATGCGCCTTTTTGTATCGTTTCCGCCACATCGAAAATGACCTTGAGACCCTCCTTGCGGCGCATGATCTCCATACCTTCCTTCGCCTCCTCGAGAGGAAGGGTATGGGTGACAAACCTCTCCAGTTCGAGTTTCGGGGCAATTGCTGCGGCCCGCCTGAAATCGTCGATGGTCGCATCGATACTGCCGTAAATCGTGACTTCCCTGTAGTGAACGATGTTGGGGTCCATATTCCAGATGCTGCCGTGGGGAAGTCCGCCGAAAATGAGGAGCTTACCGCCGCTCTTGATTATTTTTATGCCGCTTTCAACCGCGGCCACACTCGGTGCCGCGGTTACAACGACGTCAGCGCCGTGGGGGCCGCAGAAATCGAACACCTCATCCTTCCATGTCTTGGCGCTGCCGTTGATTGTAATATCAGCGCCGAATGCCTTGGCTTCCTTGAGCCTGCCTTCCACCATGTCGATGACACCGACCTTGCCTGCGCCGATCATTTTCGAGAGGGTCATGTGTGAAAGTCCTATCGGGCCTGCGCCGAACACGATAACGGAATCACCCGCCTGAATGTGAAGCTGACGAAGACCGTGCAGGCAGCAGCTAATCGGCTCGATCATGGTGCCCGCCGCATCGGATACGTCATCGCCTATCTTGACGAGTGCGCCTCTCTCGACGCCCTTTTCCGGGATAACCATATACTCGGCATATCCGCCGTCGAATGTGCAGCCTATGACAACGACATTTTCACACAGGTTTTCTTTTCCTGAAACGCAGAACTCGCACTGGCCGCAGCCGTAGATGGGCGCAACAACCACCCGTTCGCAGGGACTGTAGCCCTTGACTTTGCCCCCCACCTTATAAATTTCTGCAGTCAGCTCATGGCCGAATATAATGGGGATTTTGTACCTCTCTTCGACTCCGTTGAAGTAGCTTCGCGCATCGGAACCGCATATACCGCTGCCGTGTACCTTTAAAAGCACATCTCCGTCCCCGATTTCGGGGATATCGATGGTTTCAATCCGCATATCCTCTTTATTGCCATAAAAAAGTGCCGCTTTCATATTATTGCTCATAGGATTTACTCCGGATTGCTGCATATTTAAAGCATCATTTTGTAATTTTCGCTTAAAAAAATGGTAAATAATGATTGATTTAACCACAACCTATCAGTAATATAAAAAAAAATCAACATATTTTATGAGGAAAATGCTATAATTTTAGGAAAATTTTTTACTCACAAGGGTCTTTCATGAATATCCGTCAATCAAAAATACTCGAGCTCATCGAGAGGAACATGAGGATATCCATTTCAGAAATAAAGGACATGTTCGGTGTCTCTGAAATGACGGTTCGGCGGGACCTCGCCCTTCTCGAGGGAAATGGACTCGTTACCCGTGTCCACGGCGGAGTGATTGCGGGGCGAAAGCTCTTTTTTGATCAGTCGTTCAGCCAGAGGGAGAAGGAGCGTGTTGAGGAGAAGAAGGTAATTGCAGCCAGAGCCCTTGAGATGATCGAAGCCGGAGAAAATATCATTCTTGATACGGGAACAACGACTCTGTACATAGCGAAGGAGCTTGTGAAAAGCAGCTTCACCATCACTGTTGCAACTACTTCACTCGCCGTTGCGAGCATACTCTTCAACTCCCATCATGATGTGCTCATATTCGGCGGATTTCTCAGGCGTGAGATACCCGACTTGATCGGGCCCCTTACGGAAAAAAATCTGCTTGATTTCCATGCCGATACGCTGTTCATGGGGTGCGACGGCCTTGTTGCGGAGGAGGGCTTTTACACGTCGGATCTCAATATCTCACACATCGAGGAAAAGATGGTCACACTTGCCGACAGGGTCATCGTGGTAACAGACAGCTCGAAGTTCGGGCGTAAGTCGTTCGTGAAGTATGCCGCTACCGGCAGGATTCACACGATCATCACCGACTGGAAGGTCGACCTCAGGCAGGCAGATGCATTCAAGGAGCATGGTGTTGAAGTGGTGATCGCCGGGAAGTAAAGGAAATGCATCCATTGGATGACGGGGCTGATCGTGTAATAGTGGATGTTGTTACTGCATGGATAAAAGTACCTGAAAATTTTCAAAATTTACATCTATGTGTTATTCGTTTAACAAAGTATCAATTAATAATTCCAGCTGATTATAGTTTCTAAACCCTGGAACACGTTTTACTTCTTTTCCATTCATGAAAATTAATATTGTCGGAATTCCAAAGATATTATAATTATGCACTATCTCTTGCATGTAATCAAAATTTACCTTATAAACAGAGAGTTTATCTGCGTTGTTTAGTGTAAATTTATTTAAAATAGGAGCCATCTTCCGGCACGGTGTGCACCAATCCGAGTAGAATTCAACAAGTACAATTTGATTGGTGTTTTGTATTTTAAATTTGAATTCTTCACTGCTATTAATCGCAATAACAGCATTTTTGTAAGAATTGGTGGTATCGATATCATTGTTATTCTTAAGTGACGCACCATACCCAGAACCAGTGGTATTGATTATGATCACTGTAAAGAGAATTATAAAAATGTTTTTCATTGTACCCTATAAAACTGTTGATATGAATATTTACTGTTTCACAGGCGATGCGAAAAAAATTATTGATATATGAGGCTTAAGATAATATACCATTACATCTTCAGGCACTAATTAACCTTTTACGATATAGGACTTTTTCATTTTATTCCATTTATTACATGGTAACAATCGTTAGTAATAAAATTCTTTTTCAATGACTAAAACGTTAAACACTCTTCCTTTGAATTAATTCCCCGCAAATGGATATTATTATTCCAGGTGCATACTTTTTGTTTAAAGTTGTTAAATAAAAGAAATTAAAAATAGTATTGACAAATTATGACTCTCCTTTAAAATGTTAAACAATTTTTAGTGAGAGGGGGTGATTTTTTAATAAATTTTTTTTTTTGATTTTACAATATTAAAATGAATGGAGGTATGTGGTATGAAAAAGTTTATTATTTTAAGCGTCAGTTTTCTTGTGCTATGCTCTCTTTTTCTGTTAGCATCCGGGAGTAAAAAAGCAAAGGGACCTAAAAAGCCGGAAGATATTGTTATTCCAGTTGTATATCTGGATGTTTCGATCAATTTTGCACAGCCCATTAAAGCAGGAGTTGAGCAAGCTGCTAAAGATTTTGGCTGTGATGCAAAACTTGATGGCCCTGTTAACTGGAACATTGATCAGCAGGTTTCAATAATCGAGGGTTATATTA
>CAZGJW010000124.1:0-9105 GCA_964525675.1 uncultured Spirochaetota bacterium | reverse complement strand
CACGTCTCTGCCATGCGCCATCCGTTACCGGGTTGGTTCAAAGCTTCGGAAGCGGGGCTATGACCAATTCGATCGGTGAGATACCAGATGCCAACTGCATATTTGCAATCGGCACAAACACCACTGCCGCCCATCCGGTTATCGCCTATGACATCAAGGAGGCGGTCAGGCGGGGCGGAAAGCTCATCGTCGCTAATCCGAGAGAGATCGACCTCTGTGAATACGCCGACATCTTTATCCAGCATGCCCCGGGAACGGATGTGGCGCTTCTCATGGGTATGATGCGCGTCATACTCGATGAGAATCTTCACGACAGGGAGTTTATCGAAAATAGGTGTGAAGGCTTCGATGCATTCAAGGAATCCCTGGGCGCCTTCGACCTTCCATCAGTCGAAAAAATTACAGGTGTGCCGGCAGATCTCATAAAGGAGGCAGCGGTCACCTACGCTACCTTTAAACCGGGAATGCTCCTGTATGCGATGGGTATTACCCAGCACACGCACGGCACCGACAACGTACTTGCCACGAGCAATATCGCGCTATTAACCGGAAATGTCGGAAAACGCTCATCGGGCGTAAATCCTCTCCGGGGACAGAACAATGTGCAGGGGGCCTGTGATATGGGAGCCCTGCCCAATGTATATCCGGGATATCAGAACGTGGCGGTGCCTGCAATCAAAAAGAAATTCGAAGATGCGTGGGCCTGCGCGCTCTCCGACAGACCGGGGATCACGCATGTTGAAATATTCGATGCAGTGCTGGAAGGAAAAATCAAGGCCCTGTACCAGGTCGGGGAAAACCCAGTGCTCAGCGAAGCGAATTCGCAGCACGTAATCGATGCAGTAGAGAAACTCGACTTCTTCGTTGTACAGGATATTTTTCTTACGGAAACGGCGCAATACGCGGATGTTGTTCTTCCGGCGGCATCGTATGCCGAAAAGGACGGAACGTTCACAAACACGGAGCGGCGGGTGCAGCGTGTCAGAAAGGCCATCAATCCGGTGGGACAGAGCAAGCCGGATTGGAAAATTACCTGTGAAATCGCACAGAGAATGGGGAAGCTCGGTTTCGATTTCGTCCATCCCTCAGAAATCATGTCGGAAATTACCGCACTCACTCCCAGTTACGGCGGTATCATGTACGAGAGGCTCGAAAAGCAGGGCCTTCAGTGGCCATGCACTGCAAAAGATTCTGAGGGAACCCCGTACCTGCATGCCGAATTCTTTGCACGGCCTGGAGGCAAAGGCAAGTTCCTTCCTCTCATCTATAAACCGCCTGCCGAACTGCCGGATGACACATATCCTCTGGTTCTGACAACCGAACGGAGCCTCTTTCACTTCCACACAGCGACTATGACCAGAAAGGGCGGTCTTAAGACTCTGCGAAGCCACGAGGATGTGCTCATGAACCCTGCGGATGCCCGGGTGTTGAAATTAAAAGACGGTGAGATGGTAAACGTGATATCACGCCGCGGAATGGTGCAGGCGCCTGTCAAGATTACGGACAGTTCCCCGAAGGGTGTAGTCTCGATGACCTTTCACTTTGCAGAATCGCCGACGAACAGGATTACCAACTCTGCTCTGGACCCTGTGGCTAAAATCCCTGAAACAAAGGTATGCGCGGTTAAAGTTGAAAAAGCTAGCCTTGAAAAGGATAGTCTTGAAAAGACTCGAGTCAAAAAAGCTCGATAATAATAAAGATGATACCGTTTCGCTTGCCTATATTTGAATGTCAAATTATTGACAATTTAATGTTTCAGCAGTATAAATGTAGATAGAAATAATGCGCATATTTTTAGTGCAACCGGAAATCCCGTTTCCCGGCGGCAATAAATCTCTTTTATGAGGTTGGTTTTGTTCTATTCAATCAGGGCGCGGCTTATCTTCAGCTTTATCGGAGTGTCGGTTCTGGTGGGCGTCATTTCCCTCTTCATCGGCGGCCAGCTGCTCTACAGGGCGGTTCTCAACGAAGCGACCACGCGGATCAGCCTCGACCTCAATGCGGCCCGGGAAATATACGTTGCACGTATAAAAAACATCGATACGGCACTCACCATCGCTTCTCTCGACAATGGCTTCAGAGAATCTATTGAGAATGGTGACTGCAGCAATGTTTTGGCAAAACTCACGACTATTGCACAGCGGGCGGATCTAGATTTTGCGGGAATCGTTCTGGCGAGCGGAAAAACGATGTGTAGAACAGGCCTCCATACCCTGCCGGAAAAGACGGAGATTCCCCAAAACCCGATTGCTGAAAAGGTATTCAGAACAGGAGAAGATGTATCCGGAACTGTTCTGCTCGATCATGAGTTTCTCCGCAATGAGAACCCCGAACTTGCCGAACGCGCAATAATAAAAATCAAACCGACACCTCACGCTGCACCACGCGAAGAAACAGAGGAAACGACGGGCATGGCGCTCTGTGCCGGGATTCCGTTGTACAGAAACAACGAGATTTATGCGATTCTGTACGGCGGGAGCCTTCTGAACCGGAGTAAAAAAATAGTCGATACGGTACGGGGAACGGTATTTCGCAATGAATCATACGAAGGACGGAGCATAGGTACGGCAACAATATTTCTGAAAGATCTGCGCATATCCACCAACGTGCTCACGCGTGATGGAGAACGCGCTATCGGCACCAGGGTATCAAAAGAGGTCCGCGACAGGGTGCTTATCGAAGGAGAACGCTGGACGGACAGAGCGTTCGTGGTGAGTGACTGGTATATCACAGCCTATGAACCGATTGAGGATATCAATGATGAACGTGTCGGGATTCTGTACGTCGGCGTTCTCGAAAAAAAATATAAAGATGTACGGCATAAACTGCTCAGGGTATTTATACTCATTACCCTGTCGGGGGTGGTCGTCGCCGTAGGGCTCGGGTATCTGGTTACAACCAGACTGGTATACCCAATCCGTCAACTCATTCAGGCAAGCAGTGAAGTTGCGGAAGGCAATCTGCAGCCGGAAATCGGGCATATCTCGAAAAATGAAATCGGCATTTTACAAAAAAATTTTGCAGACATGCTCTCATCCCTGCGTGAGAGAGACAGAAGGCAGCGCGCGGAAAGCGAGGATATGCTCCTCCAGTCTGAAAAACAGGCAGGTATAGGAAGGCTTGCTGCGGGGGTTGCGCATGAAATCAACAACCCGCTTACCGGTGTTCTGACCTTTACCCATATGCTTCTGAGAAGAAACGACATCAATGAGGAGATCAGGTCTGATCTGCAGACTATTGCGCATGAAACGGAAAGAGTGCGAAAAATAGTGAAAGGGCTGCTCGATTTTTCGCGGCAGACGAAACTCGATCAGGAGCCGACCGATATAAACAAACTGGTAAAAACAACAATCGGACTTGTGGAAAACCAGGCAATAGTAAAAGGCATCAACCTTGTTTTCAAACCCACGGAAGACCTTCCGGTTCGCACCCTGGACCGAAGTCAGATACAGAGTGTGATTATGAACATTATCATAAATGCATTCGACGCGACGCCTCCGGGGGGTACGGTGACGGTTTCAACAGCACTCAGTGTTTCCGCAACGGGCAAGACAAAGGAACAGAAAAGCGTTGAAATCAGCATTTCGGATACCGGGTGTGGCATACCACCGGAACATCTTGACAAGCTATTCGATCCTTTCTTTTCAACAAAAGAGGTCGGCCAGGGAACCGGTCTCGGACTCTCGGTTTCATACGGAATTATTGAACGACACGGCGGAGTTATACAGGTGCACAGCCAGGTGAACAGGGGCAGCACATTCACAATCTGGCTGCCGCTGGAGGAAAAAGGTGGAGGGAAAGAAGATACTGGTAGTTGACGACGACAGGGTCGTGCTCCAAAGCTGTAAAATCATCCTTGAAGCTGAAGGATGCGAGGTAACCCTGGTTTCGAGCGCAAAAGAGGCAATTGAGCACATGGGAACAAAATACTATGACCTGCTCGTTATGGATGTCAAGATGCCCGAAAAGGATGGAATGTATCTGCTCGATGCAATCAGGAAAAAATGGCCGCTTGATGAGTGGCCCGAACTTCCTGTGCTTGTAATGAGCGGGTATCCGACACCCGAAACGATAGAAGAATTAATGAAGAGAGGAGCAAATGAGTTCATTTCAAAACCTTTTACTCCGGATGAGCTTCTCGCTTCGGTACAAAAGGCATTGAAAAGGAGCGAAAAACATGAAGGTTCTGGCAATTGATGACGAACAGATTGTACTTGACAGCGTGAAGAAAATCCTCGCTGCCGAAAATTACGATGTCGACACATCCATCAGCAGCAGGGAGGGCCTCGAAGTTGCATTGAACAACGAGTACGACGTTGTTCTCACCGATATCCGCATGCCCGAGATCGGCGGAATGCGCATTCTAAGGGACATCAAGCGGCAAAAACCTGGCCTGCCCATTATTATCATCACCGGGTACGCCACGGTGAAATCTGCTGTGCAGGCCATGCAGCTCGGCGCGACGAACTACATCGAGAAGCCCTTTACACCCGAAATTCTCACAAATGCGGTCAACACCGCTCTGCTTGCAGCGAAGAGCGTCGTCCCTGAAGAACAGCGCCTGGTACACAAGGATGCGGTGATTAAGGTTCTCGAACGGGCGGCAAAGGACACCGAATTCGTTACCAACCTGTACTACAACGGCGCCGATGCACTGAAGGGGTACGATCTCACAGGCCCTGAAAAGCTCGCCATTCTCACAGGGGATATTGCCTGGATTGAAGAAAATGTAGGAGCTCTGACGGACATTCAGAAGAAATGGCTCAACCAGCGGCTCACCGCCGAAATCTGGTAAATAAGGGGACATCATACTTAATTATATGAGGAGGATGCTGTATGGCGGAGAAGATGCTCGTAATTGATGATGAGGGCGTTGTGCTCGAATCCTGCAGAAAAATTTTCACTGCAGAGGGATTCAGCGTCGTTACCACAAACAGCCCCAGGGAAGGCCTCGATCTCATACGGGACGCTACATTCGATGTTGTGCTCTGCGACTGGAAGATGCCGGAATTCGACGGTATGGACGTGGTCGAGGAAATCTCAAACCGCTCACCAGAAACTGCCATTGTCATGATCAGCGGGTACCCGACGGTAGGCAGAGCGACAGAAGCTCTCAAACGGGGAGCCATGGATTACGTGTCAAAACCCTTTACACCTGATGAAATAACCGATACCGTCAAGCGTGCCGTGCAGAGAAAGATAACCGAGGAACAGCGGGCCCTCGGACGGTTTGAAAAAATCGTTAAACAGATACAGTTTCCTGTTCCCGACGCAGAAGATAAAGCCCCGGCAACAATAGCGGAAACAGTCGCTCAGAAGGTGGGTGTAGGCAAAATAACGGCGCCATGGCTATCCGTGCTCGTTCTCGGAATACTTGCAGGAGCGTATATCGGGTTCGGGGGTGTACTCGCAACCACGGTAACATTCGACATGGCCGCCATATTGGGTGTCGGTTTCTCGAAATTGATCGCCGGGTCCGTATTCAGCGTCGGCCTGATGCTCGTCGTAATAGCGGGCGCCGAGCTTTTTACCGGCAACAACCTCATGGTAACGAGCACTCTTGCAAAAGAAATAACGTTCGGATCCATGTTGAGACGATGGGTCCTCGTATTCGCGGCCAATTTTATCGGCTCACTGATTCTTGCCCTGCTCTTCTACCTCTCAGGCCTCTGGAAAACAGGCGAAAATGCGCTTGGCGCTGCTGCGGTGAAGATAGCATATGCGAAGGTAAGCCTTCCGTTCAGCGAGGCGCTTTTCAGGGCCATCGGATGCAACTGGCTCGTATGTCTTGCAGTCTGGATGGCACTCGCCGCGCGGCAGACCGTTGGAAAAATCTTTGCCATATTCTTCCCCATCATGGCATTCGTCGCCATTGGATTCGAGCACTGCGTTGCAAACATGTACTTTATACCTATGGGTATCTTCCTGCACAACTGGGCAGGAATTCCGGCTCCCAGCGGGATAGACCCGGGGATTCTGCACTGGGGAAGCTTCCTCTATAGAAACCTGCTACCTGTTACAATCGGCAACATTATCGGCGGCGGTTTTTTTGTCGGAATGGGATACTGGGGAGCATATCTGAAGCCGAAAAAATCCTAGTACTACAGCGGTCAGCCAGCCGCGGCATCCCACTGCTTCCTGATAAACCGTACCCCCTCTGTGTATACTTCTTCAGGGCTTGAAAACAGGTCGCGCCAGGTGCGGGTGGCCACTGCAAAATCAGGCAGAAGACGCCCGAATGCCTCGATGGTCAGCCAGCCGTCATACCCACCCTTCCGCAGGTTCGAAAAGATACCAGGCCAGTCGTTATGTCCTCTTCCAGGAGTACCCCTGTCGTTCTCCGATACATGGACATGCCTGATAACATCTATATTGCGCGCTATGCATCCGACCGGGTCCTTCTCTTCGATATTTGCGTGAAATGCGTCGTACATCATAAAAAGGGCGGGATGATTTACCATCCGCACATAGGCCGCTGTATCATCGATGGTATTGAGAAAGTAGCATTCAAAGCGGTTCAGCGGCTCGACTGCAAGAAATATATCCGCAGAGCATGCGTAGTCAGCTGCCCGGGTGTGCACCTCTGCTGCATATCGTCGCTCCTTATCCGTTGCGCTGTCTCCACTGAAAATACCGACAGGCTGATAGAATGGGCCGCAGACGACCTGCGCGCCGAGGGCGTTGGCGCAGTCGATTGTCCATTTCAAATATTCTACCGCATTCTTTCTAAACTCCGGATTCATGCTTATGGGGTTATGCTCCTCATCGAGAATATTTATCGTGACAGTCGGCTCAAGACCGCTGTCTTTGAGTACGGCGGCAATCCTCCAGTAATGTCCGATTTCTCCGCGTGTAACGGGTATCTCGACACCGTCATACCCTGCCCTTTTGAGCTTTTCAAAGAGAGGGTACTCCTTTTCAGTGATATACGATGCCCACAGTAGAAGATTAAATCCTACTTTCATTGTTCTGCCTCCATACAGGTGTTATTCAAGTGTGTTTCAGCCGATTGAAGCGGCTTATCAACCTCATCAAGCACATTGATAAACATACATGAAACGATGAAAAATCGCAAATGACTTTTCTGAGTATTCATTTGCGGCACCACCCCTCACTGTGGTATAATAATGCCGGGGTCAAGCACCATTATCCGGACCTGAAGTGTCCGGATAACATTCTAAACAACTCTGGAGTACGGATAATGGAAACGCGTACTGAAACAGGCGTAAAACAATCCCGGGTTAAGAAAAATCAAAACAGCAGAAGTCGAAATAGTGAAGTAGATCACAACAATGATCCGTATGACATCCTTATTCAGATTGAAAATGAGCTGAGTATCGGCCTCTGCTCGGAAACCTCGCTCAATGCTGCTCTGCATCTCGTTCTTGACGCAACCTGTAAAATCCCGGGAATAGACTGCGGCGGCGTATACCTTATCAATAAAGAAACGGGCGGACTCGAACTTATTGACCATCGAGGCCTTGGAGAAGAGTTTATTAGGGCAACATCACACTACACGCCGGATTCGCCTAATGTGAAACTTGTCATGCAGCAAACGCCGATTTTTGGTGTACATACAAATCTCGAAGGATTAAAAAAACCCGCCTGTATGTCCGAAGGTCTTCAGGCTATCGCTGTGATTCCCCTTCTGAACAAAAAATCCTCTATCGGAGCGCTCAATGCCGCGTCGCACGCACAAAAAGAAATTTCCAAATCCACAAAAAGATTTCTTCAGACAATTGCCACACTCGTAGGAAGCACCATCGCCCGTATCCAGGCGGAACATGAGCTTGAAAAATACAGGACACAACTGGAAAAACTCGTAACAGACAGAACAAGCGCCCTCGAAGAGATGAACGCGCGTCTTAAAAAGGAAATCGAGGAGCATCAAAAAACCGAATCCGCGCTGCGGGAATCTGAGAAGCGGTATAAAACCCTGATCACTACCCTGCCCGATGCGGTGACGACAACAAACCTGAACGGCTTTATTCAATACGCATCCCCTCAAACCGTCAACCTGCACGGCTACTCCAGCGTCGATGAGCTCATCGGCAGAAATAGCTTTGAGCTTATCGATCCTAAAGATCGACAAAAGGCGGAAAAAAACCTTCTGAAAACCCTTCGGACAGGTCTGGCCGAGAATACCGAGTATACACTTCTACGAAAGGACGGCACAACCTTTACCGGTGCGATCAATGCGAGGCTGATCCTGGACGACTCCTCACACCCGAAAGAATTCATTGCAACAACCCGGAATATCAGCCGGCACAAGGAATATGATGAGAGTATCCGAAAAAGTCTCGAATTCGAAAAAACAGTTTCATTGATTTCATCGTACTTTATCGGTATGTACGACCTCGACAGGTCAATCAACTACTCGCTTTCGGATATGGGCAGATTGAGCGGGGCAGACCGCTGTTACCTATTCCAGTTTAAAGATTCCCGCGCCATGATGGACAACACCCATGAATGGTGTGCGCCGAATGTATCTCCTCAGATTCAGATCCTGCAAAATCTCCAACTCTCAACTTTCAGCTGGTCAATAGAAAAACTGTTAAAAAATGAAACCGTTCATATAGAGGATGTCTCCGCTCTTCCCGATGAGGCGGAAGAGGAGCGTGAAATTCTTACAAAACAGGATATCAAGTCTCTGCTTCTCATGCCGGTAACGATCGGGGCAGAGGTCGGCGGTTTTATAGGGTTCGACAATATCAGATCGCCGGGAAGATGGCTCGAGAGGGATATCTCCCTACTTCGCATCGCATCTGAAATTATCGGAGGTTCACTTGCACGCAAAAAAGCCGAGGATGCGCTCAGAGATTCCGAAGAGCTCTACAAGTCTCTCGTCGACGCATCGCCGGACGTGGTTACCCTTACTGACCTCGAGGCAAACATCGAGTTTGTTTCGGGCAAACCGGTGCAGAATTTCGGTTCTCCCGATTTGCCGGAAATGATCGGAGAGAATGCCTTTGATTTCCTTCTGCCCGAGGAACGTATCAAGCTGCAGGCAGACCTGCGAAAGCTCCTGAACGAAGGCGTGCTAACAAACGCAGAGTATACAATTATCGGGGAAAACGGCAATTCGTTTACCGCAGAACTGAATGC
>CAZGJW010000123.1:0-9179 GCA_964525675.1 uncultured Spirochaetota bacterium | reverse complement strand
TCTTGCAGGAAAAACGATTTCAACGGAGCTCGTCAATTTTACACGCCGGTACTTCGAGGAGAAGAAAATTCCTGTGCATGTGGAGTTCTCATGGGGTGCTACCGAGGCAAAGGTCGCAGAGGGGCTTGTAGACGCGATTGTCGAGGTGACGGAATCGGGAACAACGATAAAGGCCCACGGGCTGAAGATCATCCATACACTGCTCGAAACGAATACCAAGCTGATCGCCAATAAAAAGAGTATTCATGACCCGCACAAGAGGAGTAAGATTCATCAGATTGCGCTGCTTTTGAGAGGCGCGCTCAATGCAGAGAGCATGGTCGGATTGAAGATGAATGTTCCAAAGGAATACCTGCAGGATGTAGTCGAAATACTGCCGAGTTTGACTGCACCGACGATCGCTCAGCTTCACAACCAGAGCTGGCTCTCAGTGGAGACCATCATCAGGGAAGAAGTCGTCCGTGAGCTTGTTCCAAGGCTCATACGCGTCGGCGCTGACGGCATTATCGAGTATCCGCTGAACAAAGTGGTGAACAGGGAAGATTCTTTTGAGTAACTTCGCGAGAAGTTACTTTATGATATCCAGTCCTGTCAAGGATCGGTTCCCTGGGAACGTAAACCACTTCTAAGTAACTTTGAACGAGTTACTTAGAAGAAAACAATCCTGAAAAGAATCCAGTGGAGAATACCGAAAAAGATGGCTGCAAACCCGATCGGGAATGGGTGTTTCTGCACGTTGGCCTTGAGTTTCTGCGTGAATTTACCCTGAAAGCCCTTCAAGGATTCCAGAAAATCAATCGAGATGAAAATTCCGGAGAGCATGGCAAAAACAGAGGGAACGAAATCGCCGAAAATAGGCACGAGCGGCCTGCCGGTCTTGTGATAGGGAACAATAAAGGTGATCACACCGATTATCAGGACGGCAAGTCCAATGATAATCTTGTACGGTGATACCTTCTCTTCAAAGGTTCGTAATCCCGAATTTTTTTCTTTTAAAAGCGGCAGAACCATTATAAACCCGCCGAGTACGCATGAAAATCCCAAAAAGAAAACCATAACATCCTCCTTCCGCCCAAACCAACCTGTTTTTCTCAGCCCTGTGTACTGTTTATTATTAATAATGCCGACGGTGCCAGCATTACGAGGCTTTGGCCTTGTTAAATGTATTCACCGATTCAAGCATTTTAACCGCGCTTTTCAACTGAACATCATAATCAAGATCGATCAGGGAGGGAATGATATTTTTTTCATGCTCATTTTTAATGAGACGCTTCACTATGATCTGTCGTATCTTCAGCCCATTTTTTTCGAGAGTGTTCATAAAGTTTTTCAGATCGCTTTCGGTATAGGATTTGTGCTCGGATACGAACGTATTAATGAGCTCGAGCTCGTTCAGCTTGTCAATAGCTTTGAGCTCATCTTTAGTGGGCTTTATTTCTTCAACGATCTGGTCGGGTTCGATCCCGATCTTATCTATCGATTCTCCTGACGGCGTATAGTACAGGGCAGTTGTGATGCGTATCCCCGATCCGTCCGGAAGCTCACGCACAGTCTGAACCGAGCCCTTGCCGAACGTTTTTTCTCCAAGTAGTGTACCCCTGTTATTGTCCCTGATCGCTCCTGAAAATATTTCTGAGGCAGAGGCGCTGCCCCCGTTTATGAGCACGATGAGAGGTATATCGGGAACGATTGTCTGGCTGTGCGCCGTGAAAACCTGATTCTGCGATTCGTCCCGTCCTCGTGTGGATACAATACCCCCACTTGATAAAAACATGTCCGATATCTCGATTACCGACGGCAGAAGGCCGCCCGGATTGTTTCGCAGGTCAACTATGAGAGAGTCGATTCCCTTACCGAGTAGATCGTTGAGCTGTTGTTCCAGTGCCCTGCCAGTCGGCTCACTGAACTGCGAGATGCGTATATAGCCGATGTGGCCATCGATGACGGTTGATTTCACCGTTTCAAGCTTGATGATACCCCGAACTATCGTAAAATGGAGCGGCATCTCCCCTTCTTCTCTCTGTACTGTAATAGTGACACTCGCCCCGACTTGGCCTCGGAGCAGTTTCACCGCATCCATGGTTGTATATCCCTCGGTGGATTTGCCGTCGATTTCTATGATTTTGTCACCCGCCTTGATACCGGCCCGTGCCGCAGGCGTATCATCGATCGGGGCGATAACCGTTATCCATTTATCCCGGACCCCGATAACGATACCGAGCCCACCGAATTCTCCTTTTGTATCAGTCTGCAGTTCGTTGAAGATTTCCTTTGACATATACGAGGTGTGGGGGTCATCGAGCGTGTCGATCATACCCTTTATCGCACCCGGAATCAGATGTTCGGGGGTTACCTTGTTTTCGTCGTAGTACTCTGTTCTCAACAGGTTGAATATCTCGTTGAATATTCTCAGCTGTTCATAGGTTTTTTCAGAATTGCCAGCAAAAATCCAGTGGTTCAGCCCGGAGGCTGTTGTAACCACGACCAGAAGGCAGATTATGATTATCCAGATAACTCTTTCCCTGTTTTTCATCAGTAAATCCTGTTGGTAAAATTTTCATTTCAGCTACGCTGTACTGCTATTTTAAATTTTATCGTAGTTACGGTAATTGTCAAATAAAAGTATCGTTGGCTGCTGATACTTTACTATCAGAGTGTACGGAAGTATACTTATTTTTTAATCATTCACTATAATTATTCATTCGGAAGGAGTGACAGATGATTGATGATAAGATAAAGGCGCAGGCGAAAGAGATGCTCGGCGAACTGGACAGGGAGGTAAAACTGGTTGCTTTTACACAGGAGATCGAATGTATGTATTGTCATGAGAATGTCGAACTGATGAACGACCTTGCCGGGCTTAGTGATACGTTGAGTGTTGAGATTTATGATTTTTTAAAAGAAAAAGATACCGCCGATCGGTACGGTATCGACAAGATTCCCGCCGTTGCCGTTGTGGGTGAAAAGGATGATTACGGTATCCGTTTTTTCGGTGTTCCGAGCGGATATGAATTTGTGTCGCTTATCGAAGCGATCAAACTGGTTTCAACGGGAAATCATGAACTCTCTCAGGCGACGGTAGATGCAGTTTCGAAAATCACCGAGCCGGTACATATTCAGGTGTACGTAACGCCGACATGCCCGTACTGCCAGAGGTCGGTGGTTCTTGCGCATCGGCTCGCCTATGTTTCAAAGTATGTCAAAGGCGACATGGTCGAGGCTATCGAGTTTCCTCACCTTGCAAACAGGTACGGTGTTATGGGTGTGCCGAAGAGTGTTATCAATGAATCGACCTTTATTGAGGGAGCGCTACCTGAAAGCGCATATGTGAAACAGATGATGAATGCGCTGAAATAGACGGACACTGAAGCTTAATTCAGCCGGCCGGGCTGAACATCGAGGAACAGAGCAGTGCGCACGAACCGTATTGAAATTGCCATCAAACCGGACCTCGAAGACACGGGTGCACGGCATATACAGTGGGAAATCGTCTCAACCTTCGGTTATCAAGTAAAAGGTGTGCGGAATGTATCGGTGTTTACCGTACATGCCGATCTCTCCGATGAACAGTTAGGCGCATTTGCGAAAGAGGTCCTCTGTGATCCCGTTACCTCTATATTCTCTCTGAATTCCCCCATCGCCCTTCACCTTCCGCCGTTTTCATGGGCTGTTGAGGTTTCGCTTCGGCCGGGAGTGACCGATAATGTCGGTCACACGGCAGCAGAGGTTCTCGGGATGATGTTCGGAGTGCAGCCGGGGAAGGGAAATACGGTGTTCAAGTCGACCCAGTACCTGCTCGATACCGATATAGACCTGGATGCTGTGCGAAAAATCGGTGGCGAGGTGCTCCACAACAGCCTGATTGAAGAAATCGATATCAGAAGCTCCGAAGAGCTGCAAAGGGCAGGCACTCCCCGCCTGCAGACACGATTGTACAGGGACAACCATGTGCCGAAGACGGCGGTCATCGATCTCAGCGTTTCCGATGAGGCGCTGAAAAAAATATCCGCGGACAGGGTGCTCGCTCTGAGCCTGGAAGAGATGCGGTATTTCAAGACCTATTTCGACAGAGAGGATGTGCGGTCCCGGAGAAAAAGCATGGGGCTCGGACCAAATCCAACTGACGTGGAGCTCGAGTGTTTTGCGCAGACCCAGTCGGAGCACTGTAAACATAAAATTTTCAATGCATCCATCGAGTACAGGGAAAACGGCGTAGTCGAACGAATCGATTCGCTGTTCAAAACCTACATACAGGCAGCCACCAGGAGGGTTGGGAAGGGCAAGGATTTCCTCGTATCGGTATTCAAGGACAATGCGGGGGTGATACGGTTCGACCCGGGCCACTACCTCACATTCAAGGTGGAAACACATAACTCCCCGTCCGCTCTCGACCCGTACGGCGGGGCGATTACCGGTATAGTCGGCTGTGACCGCGATCCGGCCGGAACCGGGCTCGGGTCGAGAATCATTGCGCATACCGACGTTCTCTGTTTCGGTGACCCGGGCATGAGGGGGGAGCTCCCTCCGCGGATGATGCATCCCAAGAGGATGATGCACCCCAGGAGGGTTATGGCAGGTGTAATCAAGGGAATAGAGGACGGGGGGAACAAATGTGGAATCCCCACGGTGAACGGGAGTATAATCTTCGACGATGCCTACAGCGGAAAGCCGCTCGTATTCTGCGGTTCAGTCGGAATAATGCCTGCGAGGATCGGCAACCGAGACACTGCTGAAAAGGAAGCGAGGCCGGGGGATGCGGTGGTTATGGTCGGCGGTAAAATAGGCAAGGATGGCATACACGGCGCCACCTTTTCAAGCGAGGAGATATCGGAGACATCTCCCTCACAGGCCGTTCAGATCGGTGACCCTATCACGCAGAAGAAGATGCTCGATATGCTTATTGAAGCGAGGGACAGGCTGCTGTACCGGGGCATCACGGACAACGGTGCAGGGGGGCTCTCGTCGTCAGTCGGGGAGATGGCCCTGCTCACAAACGGGGCGCGGATCGAGCTCGAAAAGGCGCCTCTGAAATACCCCGGCCTCGACCCCTGGGAGATACTCCTCTCCGAGGCGCAGGAGCGGATGACCCTGGCTGTTCCGAAGGAAAATCTGGACGAATTTCTCAACCTTGCATCCAGCAGGGACGTTCTTGCCGTTGTGATCGGGGAGTTTACCGATACCGGGTATTTTCACATTACCTACGAGGGAAGAACGGTCTGCTTGCTCGATCTGGGGTTTCTTCATTCAAGCATTCCACTCTTTCTCTCTGCAGAGTGGGAGGAGGCTGCGGGCACCGAGAGGAAACCGAAATTTGTGCCGATCGACAACACCATCATGGATATGATGTCGAATCTGAATGTCTGCAGCAGGGAGCCGGTGATCAGGCGGTACGACCATGAGGTCGGGGGAAATACAGTGGTTAAGCCGCTTATCGGCGCACTGGAGGCAGGTCCCTCTGACAGTGGTGTCATTGCGCCGCTTACAGGCACGAACCGCGGATTTGCACTCAGCGCGGGAATAAATCCCTTCTATTCGAAAATCGATACCTATGTGATGGCGGCACATGCGGTTGATGAAGCGCTGAGAAATGCGGTCGCGGTCGGCGCTGATCCTGACAGTGTTGCTTTGTTAGATAATTTTTGCTGGCCGGACCCCGTGTACGATCCCAGGAAGACGCCGGACGGAAAGTTCAAGCTTGCGCAGCTCGTACGTGCGGCGCGCGGGCTGTATGATACCGCTGTTTCATTCGGAGCGCCGTTTATATCGGGAAAAGACAGTATGAAAAACGACTATAACGTCGCTGGCCATAAGGTAAGCGTTATTCCCACGGTGCTCGTATCTGCAATTTGCATAGTGCCTGATATAACGAAATGTGTAACGTCCGACTTCAAGAAACAGGGAGATGCAGTATACCTGCTCGGAGAAACGGGAAATCATCTCGGCGGCTCGCTCTACTACAGGCTGTACGGCGGATGGTCTTTGCAGGTTCCGGCCGTGGATGCCGAAAAAAACATGGAGTTATACAGAATGTACCATACCGCCGTGTGCAGAGGGCTCATCGCGAGCGGCCATGACCTTTCTGAAGGCGGTCTTGCCGTTGCACTTGCGGAGTCATGTATCGGCGGCGGCCTCGGCGCGCATATCGACCTCTCGTATTTACGATACTCGTATATACGGTGTACGGCACATGCCGACACAGATCACCGTGCTAAGGATGTCCCCGAAGGCCTGGTAGCTGAAGAGATGCTCTTTTCAGAATCATCCGGCAGATTCCTTGTGAGCATTTCTACAGACAATGAAAAAGACTTTCGGTTGCTCATGGAAGGCCTGCCGTATGCAAGAATCGGAGAGGTGGCAGGTGGCGGGAAACTCGTCATCAGAAACGGGAACAGCAGCGTCGCCTCGGTCGAAGTGCGCGCACTTGTCGAGGCATACAGGGACCCGTTGTACAAAGTCCTGGGAATGAAACAATGAACTTGCCAATGAACTCAACAATGAACTCAATGAGGAGAGAAGGATTTGTCACGCACTCGACCGAAGGCCCTTGTTTTGACCGGCTACGGCATCAACTGCGATTACGAGAGCGCACGGGCATGCGAGCTCGCCGGCTTTGAGTCTGAACGGCTCCATGTCAACGATGTGCTCGATAATGCCCTCAGTCTCGATACGTACAGCCTCGTTGTTGTACCCGGCGGCTTTTCCTTCGGGGATGACCTGGGAGCGGGGGCTGCATTTTCGGCGAAACTGAGGTTTTTCGTTTCCGATAAAAAGAGGCGGTTCAGGGATGTGCTGGTAGAGTATGTCCAAAAAGGCGGACTTATGCTCGGTGTGTGCAACGGTTTTCAGATACTCGTCCGCCTCGGTATGATACCTGCTGTAGACGGCAGATACGGTGAGCAGCAGGTGACTCTGGCCCTGAACAGAGAGGGTTATTTTATCGACAGGTGGGTGCGTCTCAAAGTAGAAAACAACTCGCACAATATTTTTACGCAGGGTTTGCGCTCTTTGCGGCTGCCCGTCCGGCACGGGGAGGGAAGATTGTGCGCAGAGACTGAAATACTCGATGCAGTGGAGGAGCAGGGGCTCGTGTCACTCAGGTATTGCGACGGTCACGGTGCGCCGACAATGGATTTCCCGGAAAATCCGAACGGGTCCGAGCATGCAGCCGCCGGCCTGTGCGACCCGACAGGGCGAATTTTCGGTCTTATGCCACACCCTGAAGCTGCGGTGAGCCGATATCAGTATCCTGATTGGACAAGAGAATCGACTGATGAACGGGGCGATGGATATCGCATATTCAAAAATGCTTTCGAGTATGTGCGCTGATTACGTATGCAAAATGCGGCATGCAATTTCTTTTGAAAATGGAAAAGGTATTGGTTGTTTTCATCGGTCTTTTTGGATTGGCTTTCTCAAGTTTTCTTGCGACACTGTCCTACAGAAGCAGCCGCGGGCTGTCTATACTGAGCCCACCTTCCTTCTGCCCCGGGTGCGGGAGACGGTTGGGGCTTTTTGAGCTCATGCCCGTGCTGGGATACCTGATGCAAAGGGGAAAATGCCGGGCATGCGGGTATAAGATCCCGATTCAGTACCTCTGTGCCGAGCTCGTATTGCCGGGTATGTACATGGGTATGTATCTGTTACACGGGTTTTCCCTACAATTTTTTATATATATTTACCTTGTCGGCCTCCTCGTGTATCTCTCACTCGTTGATATAGACAGAGGATTCGTTTCTGCGGGTGACGTCGCCGCTGTGTATGCCGGCGGCGCTGCTGTTGTTTTTTTTATTTTATTCGGGTTTTTACCAGACAGGTTCGTTCTGCATCTGTACGGATTTATAGCGGTATGTGCCCTTCTTTTAGTCAGTGTTCTCCTCGTGTATGTGCGAAAAAAGGTGATGTCCGTGGGCATCGGAGATCTTTTGATTATTCCGGGAACCGGTCTTTATTTTTCATTTCGTGAGGATATAAGAATCCTTGTCTTTACAGCCCTTGCAGGTGTTATTGTAGGCCTACTGCTGATTTCGGCTAAAAAGGTGAAAAGAGATTTCAAATTTCCGATGATTCCCTTCATTGCAGCCGGTATGTGTATTGAAATATTTCTCTTTTAGTGTTAAATTTTAACGGTAATGAGAAAATTGTTCTATATCATCTATATCGTTGTTTCGGCCCTCATACTTTTTCAGTCCTCGAAGCTTATCGATACGGTCATTGAAAAAAAGCTCACCGGTGCACCGGAAGAGGCCGTCGGTATACAGGCCGTTCAAAACAGCCTTCCCCGCAGGGAAGAAGACTCATACGATATCAGCATGTTCAATTCAACGCTCTTTTCCGTGCCTGAAAAGGCCGTGGGCGAATCCGAAACGGAAAACACAGAGGTTTCCAATTCACCCCTTCTCAACAAGTACCTACTGGACGGTAGTATTGTTCTTTCCGGTGGTCGGTCGATCGCTATTATCAGAAAGGTAAGGGAAAAAGAGGGAGGCATATACCGGAAGGGAGACATGATCGACAACTACGAGATCGTGAAAATCGAAAAATTCGGGGTGTTTTTGAGTGATGGACTGAGCACGAGCGCGCTTCCCATGTACCAGCGGCCGCAGAACAGTCAACGGAAGGCGATTACGAGAAATACAGAGCAGCAGGCGCCACAGGAGGCCGGGTTTGAAAATGCACAGAAGATCAAAAAGGTTTTGAGCAGAAGTGATGTGGAAAACAAGGTGTTCAGCAAGGTCAATCAGATACTGACGCAAATTGCCATCAGTCCGTACATGGTAAACGGCAATATGGATGGCCTCCGTCTCATACGTGTTCCGAACAACAGCATCGTGTATGAGCTCGGGGGCAGAAGCGGTGATATTATCAGGCGGGTAAACGGGCATGAGGTGAATCAGATAGACCAGATGTACAAGCTCTGGGACAACATAAAGGATGATTCCTTTATCAGTGTCGATCTGGAGCGCAACAAACAGATATACTCGTATAATTTTGAAATCAGGGAATAGTGTACTACCGCCGGTGAACGGTATACCACAGGCACCGACGGTACTTTCAACATCTTCGACATTTACAACATCTTCGATACCACAGGCACTAGAAGCATTATCCGGACGCTTAGCTTCCGGGTCAGTTCTGACGCACGTATAGATAATTTAATTCATATTAATGAATTATGAGTA
>CAZGJW010000122.1:0-9249 GCA_964525675.1 uncultured Spirochaetota bacterium | reverse complement strand
GAATCGAGCCGTTTTCACCGAGCACCTTGTAACCGTCTTTCGTTACCAGAAACCCGTCCCTGTCAACCAGGAAACCGCCGTTTCTCGTATACCGCTCGCCCTCCGGGGTTTCTACAGCGATAAAGCCTTCCCCCTCAAGCGCAAGATCAAAGACATTGTCTGTCTGTTTGAATGCGCCCTGTGTAAAGCGTGTATATACCTCGTTTACTTCGACTCCAGTTCCCATTTTGCCGATAACCGGCATAAGATCGTATGACCCGGAAGGAATGACACGCACGCCGTCGTCGTTTATCCTCCTGATGAGCATCTCCGGGAAGGCCTTCATGATCGTCGTATCCCGTTTGTAGGATGGTGTGTTGACATTAGCCAGATTATTCGAGAGCACATTGATGCGGTCCATCTGTGCAATCATGCCGGAAGCGCCGGTATACAGTCCCCGTAACATGTAGTATCCTTTCAAAAAGGCGGTTCACATACTGTATCGACCAAATTTGAATTTCTATAACGAGGAGTCCACCACTATTTCGGCTGTTCAGCCGATCTTCTGCAATTTCCCATTTATGTTGCCATTATATTCAATCAATACTATATTTACGCGCGGGTAGCGTATGGATTTCCAATAATAAAATCCGGCTGAGAATCCAACACAGGAGAAGAAATGGCTGAAATAATTCATACAAACGATGCGGACTTCGAAAAGGAAGTGTCCGATGCAGATAAATTGGTCGTCGTTGATTTATGGGCTGAGTGGTGCGGGCCATGCATAATGATGGAGCCTGTGCTGGAGGAAATAGCGGAGGAGTACGAAAGCCAGGTTAAGATTACAAAACTCAATATAGACCAGAACCAGGAAACACCCCTCAGGTTCGGTGTCATGAATATTCCCACACTTCTTTTCTTCAAAGCAGGGCAGGAGGTGGACAGGGTCATCGGTGTATATCCGAAAAAACAGCTCAAGAAGAAAATCGAAGAACACATCTCCTGAAATACTCTTCAGAGTAATACACTCTTTAGGGTGAAATACTCTTCAGAGTAATACACTCTTCAGGTTGATACACACTGCAGAGACACGGCCATCCAATCTATCTTTTTGCAAGAAGACTCCTGAAGTCGAATCCTTCATCGAGAAATTTCGCCGGCGGGATGCGTATACCTCGTTTGAGTATTTCCTCGATCACGATAAGGTTCTCAACATTGCCGACGGCTGCCACTGCTTGCAGTGACCGTCCTTTGAAATAACCGGCCATAAAATCACCATTGACGTCGCCCCTTAAAACAGCCTGATCAACACTTTCCGTATGCCCGATATATCGAATCACCCTGTCATACTGCTTCGTCCAGAAAAAGGGTATCTCCCGATATTCCCCCCGGAAACCCAACATGGCCCGCGCTGCATGCTGCCCCTGCCGCTGGGCTTCAGCCCAGTGCTCTGTACGTCTCTTCTTTCCCGTTACCCAATCAGGCACGAGGGCTATATCACCGGCAGCATACACATCATCGTTTTTGGTCTTGAAACGTTCGTCAACCGGAACTGCGTTGTTTTCGACGAGACCGGTCCCCTCGAGAAAGTAGACAGCCGGAATAATCCCTATGCCTGCTATGACCACTTCAGCAGACACCCTGCTTTCATCTGAAAGGAGAACCTCTCGTATATTGCTGTCCCCGAGGATCTCTTCAGGCGTAACGCCAAGATGAAACTGCACCCCATTCTTCTCGTGAAGATCTTTTATCATTCCACCGATTTCCTCACCGAACACGCGGGCAAGGGGGATTCCTTCCGAATCGATAACGTGGACCTCGAGATTTCTTGACCGTAGTGATGCAGCAGTCTCCAGGCCGATAAACCCCGCCCCTATTATCACAACCCTGTCCGTGCTTTTGAGTGCCGAAACAATTGCAGTCGCATCTTTCGAGCTCCGTAAAAGAAAAAAATTCGGCAGCTCCACTCCGTAAATATTCGGTGTACGGGGGATTCCACCGGTGGCAATGAGGAGTTTGTCATAATGCATTGTCTGCGAATTCACAAAAAACAGTCTTTTCCGGACGATATCCACATCCATGACCTTGTAATCGGAGAATATCTCTATTTTCAGATCTTTGTACACCCCTTCATCTTTTAATAAAAGACTCTCCCGAGCCATATTACCGGATAGAAACTCCTTTGAAAGAACCGTCCTGTCATACGGCAGGTCAGTATCTTCCGTAACGAGTACAACTCTTCCGTCGAAGCCCTCTTTTCTCAAGGTAAGCGCAGCGGCACTTCCTGCGGCACCGCTCCCGATTATTACAAATGTCCCTTTATCGGTCTTTACTTCCACAGGCTCCTGTTCCGCTTCAGCCTTTTTTACATACACCGTCTTGTCTTCAACCTTCACGAGATATCTGGAAAGGTCATCGAGGGCCGGCGGCAGAATCATCCGTCCGTTCGTAACATTGAAAGCCGCCGTGTGCCATGGACAGGTAAGAGTATCGTCTATTATAATACCTTCTTCGAGAGGAGCACCGTGATGAGGGCACCTGGCGCCGGACGCATATATCTTACCGCCTATTCTAATCAGCAGAATATGTCTTTTCCCGAGCGTAAACGTACGCAGCACACCATCTTCAATCTCTTTCTCTTCAACCACCTTTTTCCAGTCCGAGTCTCCCATTTATTTTCTCCCTGGTACTAAATATACTCAACCCCTGAGTCAGGATGAATAACCGTGATTGCAATCGCCCACAATTATCGGAACGATCATCGGTGAACGGGCCGTTTCCGATCGAAAAAACCGCTTCAGCGCATGAACAGCATCGTCTGTAACGGTATCAAAATCGATGTTCCTATTATTTTCGTATCTCTTCAATACGTCGAATACAACCTTTTTTGCCCTTGTTCGGATATCCTCGCGTTCGTGGAGGTCTAAAAACCCACGGGAGATTATATCCGGTTGGACGACCTCCCGTCCAATTCGCTTCAGTGGCAGAATAACAATAACGATCCCGTCCTCTGATAGTTTATTTCTATCCTTTAGTACCGTCTTTTCAACTTCCCCGACAGTCTTGCCCGCAATATAAATGTGCTGCGCGGACACTTTCCCCGTAATCCTGATATCATCACTGCTGATCGTGACCACATCCCCATCCTCAGCCAGTATGATCCTCTTCTTGTCTATACCCATTTCCTGTGCAAGATTAGAATGATGGATAAGATGCCTGAACTCACCGTGTATCGGCAGAAAATACCGGGGTTTCGTTATGGCAAGCATAAGCTTCAGCTCTTCACGCGAAGCATGCCCCGATACGTGCAGGTCTTCAAACCCCTCATAATATACCTGCGCTCCCCTTTTAAAAAGGGTGTTCACAATCCGCGTTACCGTCATTTCATTCCCCGGGATAATCGATGCGGAAAGAATGACCGTGTCGCCTGGTTCTATGTCGATCAACGGGTGCCTGCTGTTCACGATTCGCGAGAGCGCCGACATAGGTTCGCCCTGTGAACCGGTTGTCAAAACAACGATCCGGTTTTTCCTGTAGCTTCTGATGCGGTCTGATGGAAAGAGCATATCCGGTTGAAAATCCAGGTAGCCGAGATCCTTCGCCATTGATATATTCCTTTCCATACTTCTTCCACAGACTGTAATCTTTTTCCCTGCACGTTTACATACGTTGAATATCTGCTGAATGCGGTGCACATTCGATGCAAAAGTCGCAACGAGCACCCTCCCCTCTGTATTGAGAATGGTGTCGAGGAGAAGACTATTCAATTCTTTTTCCGAAGGAGTATGTCCCTGGTTTTCGGCATTGGTTGAATCCGACATGAGCAGAAGCACACCCTTTTCGCCAAACTCTGCAAGCTTGTAAAAATCAAAATAGTGATTATTTATGGGTGTATACTCAAACTTGAAGTCACCGGTGTGCACAATACAACCGTACGGCGTATGGAATGCGATACCGACACCATCTGCAACGCTGTGGCACACCCTGAAAAACTCTGCTTCTATCCCTCCGAATTCAACCTTTTCCCTCGGGCGTATTTCGCGAAAATCAGGTTTGCACGGCAGAGGGTATTCCTCAAGGCGGTTTTTCGCAAAACCGAGAGTTAGCTTCGTTCCGTAGACCGGTACATTGATTTTATCTAACAGGTAGGGAAGCGCGCCGATATGATCTTCATGGCCGTGGGTGAGGATAATTGCGCGAACCTTATTTTTTTGCTCCATTACATAGGAAAAATCGGGAATGACAAAGTCAACACCCGGCATAGCATCATCCGGAAACATCATCCCTACATCGATGATAACTATGCTCCCTGCGTGCTCTATGAGCATCATATTCTTACCGATTTCACCAACACCGCCGATGGGAATAATGCGCACCCCACCTGCAGAACCCTGTTCGTCAGATACCCGTATGTCCGAAGCCACCGCTGTTCCTCTCTGTCGATTCCAGACTCTTTTCCAATTCTACCTCCTGCACCTCCGCCTGAACAACCGGTGCAACAACCATCTGTGCTATCCTCATGCCTTCCGTAATCACAAACGGAGCTCTCCCATGGTTGATGAGAAACACTTTGATCTCACCCCTGTAATCGTAGTCAACCGTTCCCGGAGAATTCAGCACCGTCACACCAAATTTAAGCGCAAGGCCGCTTCTGGGGCGTATCTGTACCTCGTAACCTTCAGGCAGGGATATCTTTATACCCGCGGGTATGCATTTGTACTGTCCTGGAGCTATGGTGACAGGCTCTTCGATCGAGGCATACAGGTCGATACCACTCGCGCCTTCCGTCATATATCCGGGAAGAGGATTGCTGGAGTTTATTCTGAAGATCTTCAAAATCATGCTCAGTACATTTCAACAGAAAAATACGATTTTTGCAACGTATTTCTATTCATTCAGGTTAAATAAGCGGTATGTGGTCAGTCAGTGCAGTATCCGCCAGTAACTTGCTATGGAGTTAATAGAAGCGGGATATGTCCCTGGCGGGACGGATTATCACAGATAGCTTATTCGAAGTAACTTAGAAACTAAAAGAAAATCCCTTGAGCTTGCTGCCATGGCCTTGAGGTCCGACACTCGCGAAGCTGAATACCGTGCCGTTCAGCACTGAATCAACCGTTTCGTACAGGTCATCGAGGCTGACACTTTCAACCTTTATGAGAGTCTCATTATAGGGGATAAGCCTACCGTACATTATTTCCTGAAGGGCCATCCTGACCATCTTCCATTCGACATTTTCACTGGCGAGTATGTAACTTCCTTTGAAATGTTCTTTCGCCATAGAAAGCTCTTCTCCTCCGATGTCTCCTTTTTTAATGCGCCGAATTTCTCGATTCAGTAAATCGAGTACTGGAGAAACGTTATCGAGGGTAGTGGAAAAGTATATCGTGAATTCACCGCAATCTGAAAACCCGTTCACTCCGGACGCGATCGAATAGCACAAACCCGTTTTTTCCCTGATGTTTTGAAAAAGACGCGATGAAAGAGAGCCGCCGACTATAGTATTGAGCAGCATGAGAGGGTAGCGCCTCTCATCCCTGTACCCGTATGTATCGGTCCCGCAGACAAAATACACCTGCTCGATTTCTCGTTCAGAAACAGCCGTTCGTCTTTCAGGTTTCGGAGCGACTCTTGCGCAAGTTTCAGTTTCTTCATCCGCAGGGCAGTCAATCGAACCTATTATCCCCTCGAGCTCTCTGCGGCACTCCTCTGCCTCGATATGCCCCGCGGCAGATACAACCATATCCCGGGGCCGGTAGTTTCTCCGATAGTAGCCGAACAGTTTCTCAGATGAAGTATTTTTAATATCCGACCTTTCTCCTAAAACAGGCAGCCCGAAAGAAGAATTTCCCCAGAGAGTCCTTGAAAAAAGGTCTCCTGCTGAATCCTCCGGATCGTCAGCTGAAAGATCTATCTCATTTAAAATCACCAACTTTTCATTGGTGAAATCCTCTTTCCTGAATGCGGCATTGCAGAACATATCTATCAGAATATCAAGCGCAACAGTATAATGCTGCGAAGCGACATTGACATAGTAGTCCGTGTTTTCCTTTCCCGTTACCCCGTTTATCTCCCCGCCCAGTTGATCAATCCTGAGAGCGATATCGTATGCGCTTCTTGTGCGGGTTCCTTTGAACAGCATATGCTCAATGAAATGTGAAAACCCGTGTTCCTCACGGCCTTCGTCCCGGGAACCGACGTTTATCCATATACCGATCGACACCGATGCACTTGAATCTATAGTATCGACGAGAAGTACAGGCCCTCCATCAATAACGATTTTTTCAGACATGTATATCTCCTTCCCTGCTCATTATTTTAAGACAATTTGTCTTGTTTTTGATACAGATTACCAGACTGGATGATTTTCGCAACATGCAGAGGAATTTTCAACTTAAAAGTATGCTGCTTCTTACAGTATCTTTTCTTTATAGAGAGAATCGAGTGTTTGAACTCCCTTTTGTACCGCCTGGGCTGAACGGTCGAGGGCGATTTTCTCGGTCTCTGTCAGCTCGCGCTCAATTATCTTTTCAACACCGGTTTGTCCTAAAATAACAGGCACGCCGAGAAATATATTGCGATACCCGTATTCGCCGTTAAGGTATACAGATGCGGAAAGAAGCCGTCTCTCATTTCGAACGATGGATTCAACCATCTTTGCGGCAGATGCAGCGGGCGCGTAATATGCACCGCCCGTTTTCAGATAGCCTATCACTTCCGCACCGCCCTTTCTCGTTCTCTCGACAAGGGCATCCACGGTATCAGCATCGAGAAGCTCATGAACTGCAAACCCGCCCACAGATGTATACCGAGTGAGGGGCACCATGCTGTCACCGTGCCCTCCCAGTACCATTGCGCGGACATCACCCGGCCATACTCCGAGTTTTTCAGCGATAAAGTACCGAAACAGGAAAAATCCTGTCCGTGTCGAGCACAACCGATCTGACGAGCTCCGCAATGCAAGACGACGGTGCGTAATATGCGGCCGAGTTTTTTGCCTTCTCTACGATAAAATTTCCCGCATGGGCTGTTTCCTCTTTCAGGGAGTAAAACTGATCCCGGGACATATATTTCCCCTCTTGCCTGGTGCTTCGTAGAATACCTCGTTTTACGATTTTAAGCGATTAAGCCGCATGGCCGCAGAACACCAGTAATCACCGAATAAGGCGGCTGTTTTCACCGTGTCTACTTGATTTTGATTCCCCTGCTGCTTTCCCACAAACCGTGGATGTTGCAGTAGGACGCTGCAAGAAGAACACCCGGCTTGTCTATCTTCAGAGACGTCACAGCGCAGGGATGCGTATACACCGGACCCTGGTTTGGACCCTCAGCCGATTCGCCATGTGCTGTAAAATCAAACCGTCCAACCTGAAACGGGAACTTCGCCCCCTCAGGCTTGAAATACAGAGAAATCCAACGAATATGATGCTCTGTTGTATTCGGATGCGCAACTTCCTTGCCGACGCATACCTGAACGTCAAAGTTCTGTCCTGCGGGAACCTCATCCGGACAATCGATAACGGGTACATGCTTCTCCTTTTTCCAGTCCGCTTTCTGTATTACATCTTTAAACTCCGTCATGTACACCCCTCCTGAGAGTAAATTTATTAAACATTACGTCGGATGATTTCAATTGTCAATAGCTGTTTGAATACTGCGGCTCTTTGCATCAAGACCTCCTGCCGCCGATACATACATTTCCAATTATGTCGATCGTGATTACATTGACCGTGAGATATTTTGAACAGTACATTAGAGCAGGAGGACTGTTGATGAAACGTCTTTTCAGTAAAAAAGCAATTAAACCTGCGCTGAAGTATCCGGACCACGAAAGTGAACGCTTCAAGCCGTTTCTTGATTTCCTGCTGGGAAAGAAGGTATACCTCGCTCTTTCAGGCGGCGGCCTTCCCCTTGTGTGCCATATTGCGATTCTGCGTTTCATTGAGACCTACAATATTCCTATTGAAAAGATTTTCGGTGTTTCGGCCGGAGCAGTCATCGGCGGTTTTTTTGCAGCGGGCATGAGTGCGTCCCAGCTCCGTGAAGCGGCATTATCCCTTAAAAACCCGGACGAACTCTTCGGGAGAGGTTCAAAGCACTTGCTGTTCAGGGCCTTGAAGGCCGAGCTACAGTCACTGTTTACAAAGGAAGGCGCCATCAATCCCTCCATCTACGACGGCAAAAATCTTGATAAATATATAGAACAGACCTTTATCGAGTTTTTCGGCAAAGCACCCCTATTCAGAGACCTGCGCCAATACTATGCCGCCGTAGCTTTCAACATCGGTGCAGGAAATGAGCTCGATACAGGGGAGAGCGAAAAAGCGGTATTTTCACCGGTAAAAACACCTGCTGTTTCCGTCAAGGACGCAATCATCGCCTCCATGTCAATCCCCGGTGTCCTGCCTCCGAAAAAAATCGGTGGCAGTTACTATGTGGACGGGGGGATCGCTGAGCATCTTCCGATTATTACCGCATTCGAGGACTGGCTGGAAGAAAAAAAGCGCGGGAGGAAAAAACTCGTCATTATTGCCGTTGACCTCGGGTATCTGGGTGAAAAACTCAGAAACAAAACAGAAATCAAAATACACGATATGCTCACCTATGCATTCAATGTACGGGGAAAAATGATTACACAACTCAGCCTGCTCCGCGCTCATAAACCCAATGAGGGAAGTTTTGTCGTTCTTCTAAAACCACGCTGCTACGACATAGGACTTACTGAATTCGAAAAGATTCCCGGTGCATTGGACGCATCTTACAGGAGGATACTCAAACAGCTCGAGGGAGAAAATTTTCTTAAAGAAACCGAGGAGGATATTGAAAAGGCCAGGAGGATGCTCGGAATAAACGAAAAAATATAGGCAAGTAGACTTGTCAATCTCAGAGGGTGAAAATTATCACGTGCCGAATGGTTTTTACCTAATAGAATGCAATGACAAGCAATTGTAAGATTATATACAGTCATTTTTGTATGAAATTCTGGTCTAAAAAACCGGAATTTCAATGGATAAAACCATAAAAACCCTTTTCAAGCAAACAGCTTGGGCACGTGTTGCCCTCTGAATTCTTTGTTTCAAGATATGAGCGTCAGTTTTATGGGGGTTGGAACCCTCAATCCTATTAATGTGATTCAAGGGTTTCTTTATACTCAGGAGGAGACTGTTTTATTAGTGCTTCAACGACTTTCAGTATTCGTCCTCGATCCTCCTCATCCAGCTCTATCCTCTTCATCAGGCGGGTAATAAAGGGTTTGACAAACTGCTCCAT
>CAZGJW010000121.1:0-9286 GCA_964525675.1 uncultured Spirochaetota bacterium | reverse complement strand
TGGAGACACCAGGGGTGGAGACACCAGGGGTGGAGACACCAACGGTGGGGACGATGCAACTGATGAGGACTCTGTTTCTGTTGAAATCGATGAAGCTGTCCAAACGGGGGCGGTAACCATGAAAGAAAACGGTAAAATTGCGGTCATCAGGAAAACGAAAAAGAAGGCTGAAGAGAAGAAAAAGATTAATTTCGCCAAACTGAACATCAATGAGCTTGCGAATATGACAATTTCAGGTCTTTCTTCGCTTGCGCGTGAATTTAAAATAGAAGGAACGAGCAGGATGAAGAAGCAGGACCTGATCTTTTCCATTCTGCAGGCGCAGACCGAGAAACACGGGCTTATCTTTGCCTCCGGGGTGCTTGAAATTCTTCAAGACGGGTACGGGTTTTTGCGTTCACCGAGCTATAACTACCTCCCCGGCCCGGATGATATATACGTATCCCCGTCACAGATTCGTTTGTTTGGGCTGAAGACTGGAGATACGGTGTCCGGGCAGGTGCGCCCTCCCAAGGAAAATGAACGGTTTTTTGCCCTGCTTCGGGTCGAAGCGGTTAATTTCGAAGATCCTGAGGTTGCGCAGAAGAGGATATTATTCGATAATTTGACTCCCCTCTACCCAATCGACCGGATAAACCTGGAAACAACCTCCGACAATATCCCTATGCGGATAGTAAACCTCTTTACCCCGATCGGTATGGGGCAGAGAGGACTTATCGTTGCTCCTCCAAGAACAGGAAAAACTATTCTCATCCAACATATCGCCAATTCAATTACAACGAACCATCCGGAAATCGTGCTCATTGTTCTCCTCATTGATGAGCGACCGGAGGAAGTCACCGACATGCAGCGGAATGTGGACGGAGAGGTAGTCAGCTCGACATTCGACGAACCTGCAACCCGGCACGTACAGGTTGCTGAAATGGTTATTGAAAAGGCCAAAAGGCTCATTGAGCACAAAAGGGATGTCGTGATCCTGTTAGACAGCATTACGCGGCTTGCACGGGCCTATAATCAGGTTGTGCCCACTTCCGGGAAGATTCTTTCCGGTGGTGTCGATTCGAATGCGCTTCATAAACCAAAGAGGTTTTTCGGCGCCGCGAGAAATATCGAGGAAGGCGGCAGTCTTACGATTCTTGCCACTGCGCTTATCGATACGGGCAGCCGAATGGACGAAGTTATATTTGAGGAGTTCAAGGGCACGGGCAACATGGAGCTTCATCTGGACAGGCGGCTTGTGGAGAGGAGAATTTTCCCTGCGATAGACGTCTGGAAATCAGGAACCAGAAAAGAGGAACTCCTCCTCTCGGCGGAAGAACAGCAGAAGCTCTGGGTGCTGAGAAAGGTACTCCATACAATGGATGAGATTGAGGTTATGGAACTGCTTCTCGAGAAGATGAAGGCAACCAAGAATAACGCCGCGTTTCTCCGTTCAATGAATAACTCGGTGTGAGTTGAAATTCGTTATCGCAATTGACAATTTTATAACCTGATGTTATATTAGCCTGGTGTATCAGAAACCGTCTTATCGCGAAAAAGTTGTGAAATATCGAGTTTTTTCGCCAATATCGGTTTTCGGAGTGTCAGTAGAAAAATAGGCAAGTTAACTTTCAAACTTAAAAGGTGCAAACCAATAAATGCCTGTGGTGCACCTGCCTAATGGTTTTTACCTGTAGAATGTCATAGTAGGTAACGTGACATAATAGGTCAGTAGAGCATAAAATTCTGGTACAAAAAACCAGGATTTTAATGGATAAAACCTTAATGGATAAAACCATAGATCTGGAGTTTCAAATGAAAAAAGGTATTCATCCGGAGTATAAACTCGTTGTTATAACCTGTGCCTGCGGAAACAAGATCGAGACACGGTCTACGGTTGACATAAAGCACGTTGAAATTTGCTCCGCATGCCATCCATTTTTTACCGGGAAGCAGAAGCTTGTGGATACTGCAGGCCGGATCGAAAGATTCAGGAAGAAGTACAATATTAAAAATACCCAGGAATAAAGCGGCTTTTTCCCGTCTATAACAAGCACACAAAGTTCAGGCAATATCTATTTCCAGAAAAAAATTGTATAATTTATCATACAATTGCTGTTAACTTTTTCATACGAAAACAGATGTAAATCCTTTCGATATTCCACCCGATGGCGAGAGGATTAGTTATGCTGCGATGATTCTCCATTTTTTCCCCTGCTTTCATCAAAATTGTAGAAAAAATCGGTTTTTTTTAGAACAATTTATCCGCCTTTACAGCAAAATCGCCCAAAACAAGGGTTGTTTTTACACATCAGGTTGAAATTTACCCCTCAGAGCACCGTATGTGTTGAAAAATGTTATTAAATATCATACAGTTATCGTCTTCATTAGCAGGGTTTTTTTGGTATACATATAACTCTTAATATTAAAGTAATTACAAGCACGTTTTTTCGCCACTGATGGCATGTTAATTGCAACTCCAGTGCGGTGGAGAAAAAAAATGATAGTGAAAGAATTAGAGAGGGTTGATGATTCATACAGCAGTTGCCTGAATTCCTATCTCCTGAACATACGGAATGGACGTCTTTTGACTGCTGATGAGGAGAAAAACCTTTCACGGAGGATACTGAGCGGTGACAGAAAGGCGAGGGAGCGCCTTATTAATTCTAATCTCAGGCTCGTTGTAAAAATTGCAAAGGGGTATCCCTCCCAGGAGATGGACCTGATAGATCTTATTCAAGAGGGGAATCTTGGACTTATTAAGGCTGCCGAGAAGTTCGATTTCAAAAAGAATGTTCGCTTCAGCACCTACGCATCATTCTGGATCAAACAGAGCATAACGCGTGCCCTTGCCAATAAGAGCAAGATGATACGACTGCCGCACCGGAAAGAGGAAAAGCTAAGAAAAGTAACAAGGGCATCACAGCGCCTGTCACAAATGGAAGGCATAAAACCCGATATTGCAGATCTGTCGAATGAGACAAAAATAGATGAGTCTGAAGTGCGGAGCATACTCCGGCTTCCGGATAAAGTGCTGTCAATCGAATCTACCGGCGAATCGGAGGCCTGTTCTTTAAAGAATATCGTTGAAGACCCGAAATACAATCCCGACCTTATCGTCATGAGGAACTATTTGAAGGAAAAGACAAGGGAAATGCTCACCATTTTAACGGAAAAGGAACGGGACGTTCTCCTGTATCGATACGCCTTTATAAATGGAAGAAAATGCACGCTCAAAAATATCGGAGAAAAATTGAAGATTTCGCCTGAAACAGTGCGCCAGATAGAAATTCGGGCGCTCAGGAAAATCAGGGAACACTTCAGCCATTTGAAAGATCTACTGTGGACTCATTAGAAGCGATGTGAATCCCCCCAGGGAATGTCCCTGGCGGGATATGTCGCTTCGCAGCCGAGTGTAAAATAGTAACTTTACATGAAGTTTCTTAGAAGCGGTGTACGTCCTCCCGGTGTACGTCCTCCCGGTGTACGTCCTCCCGGGACCGAATCTCAATAACCTCTGGACATTGCTCTATTTTGATCTTTCTTATATAGTTCGGCGTAATAGTAGCCTCGGTTTTTCAGCTTCTCCTTGATGTCCTGGGGGAACGGTATATATCGCCAGAAAATCGATCGTACCTCCTTGTTCAACTTCTGCATACCCTGCGATTCGAATTCGATCCAGAGTATATAGTCCTGTATGAACGTTTCCTTTAAATCAGCCTTTAATTTGGTTTCCTGCGCATAACCGTAGTAGTACCCGGTCAATCCCTCTTCCATCCAATAGTGCAGCGCTTTTTCCTTGGCTATTTGCCATCGTAAATCCCCGAGTGCGTAAAGCACAGCAGTTTTAAGATTTTTCGGATAGAGCGGTACAGCTATACGTCCCTTGCTTGTCGCCTTGTTTACCCTTTCGAATGGTTCCCAGCAGATGCCGAAATCTCCGTAGGAGGGCACTATGATAAAATGTGGAACGATTCTGTGTTCCTCCTGTTTGTAGGTTCTGATAAAAACGCCGGGATCTGCTTTTTCTATATAGCCGAGCACCTGTTCAAGATGCGTTTTCGTGCAGATATCCAGATCACTTTTCGGCGAGTAGGTTTTGAAGAGAAATGGAAAGTGATTGCCCTGACGGCCGATCGTCATTTTAGACATCTGTCTGAGTGTGGAAAACTCCTCTGCAACAGTTTTAACGTCAATTTCAACTTCCGCCTCTCCTCCCTGTGTTTTGAGGCTTTTGATTTCGCCATCGAGAGATTTCAGGCTGTTGAATGAACCCTCTATATTCCTGTCGGATTTCAAAAGCGTTTTCAGTATTTCCTGGAGTTGCAAAATCGCCTTTTTCTGCTCCTGGGTGTAGGGAGCGATAATACCGCCGAACTCTGGAAGCTTATTATGCGAGGTAATGATGGAAATGCTGCTCTTTAGGCTCTGTTCAATCATTAGGTGCTGTTCCATTTTCTGGTTGAGGCTTGCAATTTCTGCCTCCCGCGCGCCGGTTTTCCTTTCCAGCTTTCCCCGTATTGCAGAGGGGGACTTTTTCCCCGTCTTCTTTGTTTCATCGACCGAGCTTGGATGAATGTCTCCGTTGCCGATTTTCAGAAGCCACTCATCGACAAAATAGCCATTTTCTGATGATACCTTGTCTTTGCAGATTTTATGTAGAACGTTTTTCTGGGTTTCGTCGATAAAGGAGGGGTTGAGAAGAGCGTATCGAAATAGGGCCTGTTTTTCACCCGTCAGGTTATCAAAGAAATTTCCAACCAGAGAATGCAGCATGTTCCAGTATACTGGTACGATCTTTTCACGGTACATGGATTTTTCGTCCTTGTCCGCTGCTTTGAGAAACTTTGAGATGACATCATGCAGTCTTCTCCCGTATTCCCCGGCGCTGCCGATTATTTTCGGATAGTAATTTTTATTACCGAGGATCTTCTCAGTATTTATCTGTTTCAATTCAGTTTTTGGAACTGGTTTGTTCCCCTCAAAACCGAAATCAATCTCTGCTTCTGATGTATCTTCTTCTGTACTGATACCGAGAAGCTCGGCTATTTCAGGGTCGAGGTTTGAATTATCACTCACTTTTTATTCTCCATAGAGGATTGTTATTCGGACGCTTTGCGTCCTGAAAATGCCGACCACTGCTTGCAGGCTATAGAAAACATACCGCATAACGTACAGCATATTCATCTTAGAATTGCGCAACTCAGTGCATATCAAGGGAGTGTCGTATACTTTTTATTGTGTATCACCTATTGTAATAGAAAAAAATACATTTTACAAGGGATAAAAATGGTGTTTATTTAAGCAGTAGGCAGAATTGCGGTCTGCCCAGGCGAAAATGATGCCCTTTCGAGTCATATTTCGAAAACAGTGTGGATGTGAACTGTTTTGGAGGTGAGGGGATTTGAACCCCTGACCCCTTGAATGCCATTCAAGTGCTCTCCCAGCTGAGCTACACCCCCGAAAAGTCATATGTTCCTCTAAAACAAACCTGCTGTCAGGAATAATAAAGCCAAATCACATCCCCGTCAAGCCCATTCGTGAGGTAGCGTTTTATCTGGGTGAATATTCCTGATTCATATATTATCGGGTATGAGGTATGCGGGGAGAGTGTTTAATTTATGGTTGACTTTTATCTTTTATGATTTACTTTTAAGTTACTTTTCGCGAAGTTACTTTATGATACCCAGTCCTGTCAAGGATCGGCCGCAAAGTGACGTACGTCACTTTTAAGTTGTTTAACAAGGGTTACTTTTTGGTATACGGTCGCCTTGGGTGCATAACCTGGCTTTTCAAGAGTTTGATATCTTGATACGTCATATATAGCGGGCTTTTACCGCAGACTGAAAGGGGAATGATCACGATCTACTGTGCAAACTGCTCGCACTGTGTTGTATTAAAGCAGGTGATAGAAGGTACGGACAACTACGTATTGCGGGTTCGCTGCAGCTGCGGAATATGGAAGAAGAAGTCAGGTGAGGAAAAGGTGTACAAGTATTTTTCTATTATAAGAAGGTCGTATAGTTCATGCCCCCAGTACGACCCCATGGGCGAAGAGGAATCATTTATAAAAGAGTTAAAAAAGACCTTGCCCGTCAAGGACGAAATTTACTCCTATTAGCAGTGTAATAGAAAGTGGCGAATGTCCTTAGCAGGATGCATCTCTGGCGGGATATGTCCCTGGCGGGATATGTCCCTGGCGGGATATGTCCCTGGCGGGATATGCCACTTTACGGCCAAGTGTAAAAAATATCTTATTTAAATTTACGTAGAAAACAATTGACATAGAATAATGGAGCGGGAAAGTATGAAAAAACTGCATATACTGTATACAGCGTTTCTCGCAGCGGGTGTATTTTTTCTTCTTCTTGCATGCGCTTCAAAACCACCTGTACTGGACAGGGATGGCCAGCCGCTTACTATTACCGATTATGAAAAAATCGCACAGAAAGAGTTTGACGAGCAGCACTACCAATATGCAATATCAGCGTATGAGGCTATCATCGAGAATTATTCAGATAACAAGAATGCACTTGCATGGGCCCATTATGAAATCGGCTACTGCTACTATACGATGAAGGAGTATGACCGGGCTGAGCAGTATTTCCGTAAGGTTGTCAATGAGTATCAGGAACCGGCAGCAAAGAAACTGGCCCAGGAAATGCTGGATAAGATTCTTGAAAAGTAACGCAGGGAACCGAGGTGTTAGAGGAGTTTTTTTCCTTTTATCGATTGCGGGGGTACCCGCCCTGGTCGCTCTTTTAGTTAATTTTCCCACTCTATTTTTGACCTGCCGCAGGTTGACTTTTGAGATGTTGTGGTCGGTTATCGGTTTTTCAGTTTTTCTCCCTTTTTATTTTCTCGCCGGCGCTCCTGTCAGGAGTTACATATTAGAACATGAACTTTCACATGTGCTGTTCGCGGTTTTCAGCGGGGTACGGGTGAGAGGGGTATCCTTCAAGAAAGAACGCGCGTATGTAAAAACACAGAAAATTAACATATTGATTGCTCTTGCGCCGTATTCTTTTCCTCTTTACACCTTTATTCTTGTGCTCATCTACAGGGTGATCGTTATTTTTTACACAAATAGACTGTTGACAGCACTGTTTTACTTTCTCTCAGGGATTTCACTGTCATTTCACATCGTTGCGACGCTGCATTACCTGCAGCTCGATCAGCCTGATGTAAAGAGATACGGATATGTGCCGTCTCTTATGATTATTTTCACCTGGTCACTTATCCTGCTTTCCCTCCTTTTCGCCCTTATGTTCAGAGAGGTGGAGCTTGCGGTCTATTATCGGAATGTTCTGCATGATGTACGTGTGCTGTACGGGCATATCCCTCGTATTGTTCATCGATTGATCACGTATATGACGGGCCATTGGCATTTTTAACTAATCTGCGGTGAAATTTAGGCGGATTTTTTTTAAAAAAAGAAAAACTGCTTGACATTGTCCGGTTCACTCTTTATAATCATTTAAATTACTGTGAATTTTTAAACAATTTAACTCCTTCCGTAGTAAATAGTTATCAAAATATAATTATTTGATATATTTATCGAAGGAGGCTGACACCCGGTATAACAGCCGTTTTTCGGGCTTCTGGGATGCTTCTTTTAACTGCAGCAGGGCATTCGTGATACCGGCGTAATAATTGATACATAAGCAACATCAGTGATTAAACAATGAAGGAGGGTCACAGTGTCGTCAAAAGTTGTGGAAATCCCGGCTGTATATATAGCTGGATCTGCATGTTCAGGATGCTCCGTATCGCTTCTCAATGCGATAAACCCGAGCATCCAAAATCTCCTTGTCGATCCCATTGTGCCGGGTAAACATGTTTCGCTGAAGTTTCATGCAACAATAATGGCCGGACAGGGAGAACCGGTAATCAAGGTATTGAGAGAAACAGCAAAGGCAAAACCCAACGAATTCGTGCTCATTATCGATGGGTCGATTCCGACAGGAGAGGACGGACTGTACTGCCGTCTTGGTGAGATCGATGGGGAAGAGGTGACCATGAAGCAGATGGCATCGGAACTTTCCCGTGATGCATTGGCGGTTCTGGCCGTTGGTACATGCGCATCATTCGGCGGAATTCCGTCAGGCAACCCGAATCCGACGGGCGCGGTTTCAGTACGAGATTTTCTCAAATCCGAAGCTATTAACAAACCGGTCATCAATATACCCGGCTGTCCGCCTCATCCGGACTGGATGATCGGCACGATAGCTGACATTCTCATAAACGGGCTGCCCACTGCCGACAAGCTCGACGAGGCAGGAAGACCCAGGGCTTTTTTTGGGACGCTCATCCACGACAACTGCCCGAGGCGGGCATTCTTCGATGCCGGCCGGTTTGCTAAAAATCCCAGTGAGCCGGGTTGTCTCTACCAGATTGGATGCAAAGGACCGGTAACCTACGCTGACTGTCCGATCAGGCTCTGGAATAACGGAACGAACTGGTGTATAGGTTCCGGTGCTCAGTGCATCGGATGCGTCGAACCGGATTTTCAAGACAGGCTTGCACCGATGTTCGAAAAGATCGACGAGGATGGTCTCGAAAAATTCAAGATCAAGACACGTTTATAATATACGGAGGTCAGTATGGCAACCACGATCACAATAGACCCAATTACCCGTATTGAGGGTCATATGAAGATAGAAGCCACGGTTGAAAACGGGATGGTACAGGATGCGCGGTGCTCGGGAACGCTGTTCAGGGGGTTCGAGATTATTCTCCAGGGGAGAGACCCGAGAGATGCCCAGCGTATTACTCAGCGGGTTTGCGGGGTCTGTCCGGCTATACACGGTACGGCCTCGACGCTGAATCTGGACAGCGCATTCGGGATAGCGGACAAGGTACCGGATAACGGCAGAATAATGCGGAACCTCATTCTCGGAGCGAACTACCTGCAGTCGCACATTCTCCATTTTTATCATCTTACTGCACTTGATTATGTCGATGTGACCGCAGTTGCGGATTACAGCGGAGATGATTATGATATGAACGCGGTTAAGGATTTTATAGCCCGTGGAGAGCTTGCACCCTTTACGCCGCGATACGAGGGTGACTACCGGTTTGACAAGCAGACCAATCAGGCGCTCGTCAAGCACTACCTCATAGCCCTGGAGATGAGAAGGCTTGCCCATGAAATGCTGACGCTCTTCGGCGGGAAGATGCCGCATAACGCGAGCGTCGTGCCCGGCGGAGTAACAGAGCATCCGTCCGTTGACAAGATTACAGGTTTTCTATGGCGTTTGAATAAAATAAGAAACTTCATCGACACGATATATATCCCGGATGTTAT
>CAZGJW010000120.1:0-9305 GCA_964525675.1 uncultured Spirochaetota bacterium | reverse complement strand
GAAAGGGGTCGTTGATCGCGACGTCAACTGCATTGTCGGACTCGTCGATAACAAGAACCGTGTACTTTTTTATGAACGCCCGGGAAAGACTGCTCGAAAGCATGAGACTGTAGCTGCCCGGAAGGTCGTCGTTATAATCGATTCCGAGCTGGTATGAGAGTACGCGCAGGAGGTCGCCCTCAGTAATGATATTCCTCTGAAGCAGGAATTCTCCGATTCTAACCGTGTTGTTTTTCTGTGCGATGAGTACACTTTCAAGCTCGTGCTCATCGATTTTCTCCAGCGCAATGAGTATCTCGCCGAATTTTCGACCGATAAAGGATTTTTGTGCGGTTTTGGTCGGTAGCCCGGAGGGTTTTATTTTCATTTGCGAGACCTGAACTTTTTGTTTTTATTTTGCTCGAACTCCTCCTGCTCCCCCCGCTTCTTTTCAGTGATCTTCTGGATATCTGTATCTGCCGTGATGATGTGCGGGGTAATAAATACAAGGAGGTTCGTACGCGTACGCTGTTTGATCTGTTTTCTGAAGAGCAGTCCCAGAAGCGGTATGTCGCCCAACAGCGGTACTTTCTGTTCGATGTTCGTGACGTCGTCTCTGATGAGTCCGCCGATAACGATCGTTCGCTCATCTTTTACGGTAACCTTTGAGGTAATTTCTCTCTTGTACACTGACGGGTTTTCGAGCGTCCTGGTGCTTTCTACCAGTTTCTTGATCTGCTGTTCGATCTCCATGGTGATATAGCCGTTTTTATTGATGTGGGGCGTCAGCTTGAGAATGATGCCGATGTCCTTGTAGTCGAATGTCTGTATCACATTGTTTTGCTCATCGACCCGCGAGCTCGTGAGAAAAGGAATTTGTTCGCTTATGTTGATTGTCGCCTCGTTGTTGTCAACCGTAACGATTTCAGGCGTCGAGAGTATCTTCAGGTTCGTGTTCTCCCTGTTGGCGTTGAGTATCGCGTATACATTCGGCAGTGTGCCGTTCAACAGGCCGACCGTGAGGCCGGGAAGTCCGCCTCTCTGGAGACCTTCGGCGTACAGCCCCGTGTTTGACGACGCAACCACATCCGCGTCGTATGGCGTATCGATAAGAGCGCTCCAGTCGAATCCGAATATCTGGTCATCGTTGAGGCTGATCTCTACGATGAGGGCCTCTACGAGCACCTGCTCACGCTTGACATCGAGCCCCTTTATTATCCCTTCGATTTTTTCATAATCCTGAGGCGCGCTGATGATAATAAGGGAGTTGGTCTCTTTGTTGGCAACGACCTTGAACCGTTCGCTGAATGCAGACTGTTCTGTCTGTGGCTTTTGTTTTGCATCCTTTTGTTGCACCGGAATACCGCTCGCAAGGGTGGACAGGGTTGCGGCTACTTCTTCCGCCCCCGCGTTCTCCAGTTTGTATATGTGTATATCCGACTGTGCTGTTGGAAGCGCGGTATCCAGAAACTTTACCATATTCAGAAGCAGTGAGATGTTATTCATGTCACCGTTTACGAGAAGGGCGTTGGTTCTGGTATAGGCGGTTATGAGCAGTTCGTTCGGGAAGAGTGGGCGTACGGCATTCAGTATGGTTGTGGCGTCTGCAAAGGTGAGCGGTATGATCTGGGTAAAGATACCTTCTATTTGTTCATCGGTCGGTTCGGTGCCGTAGAAGATACGGCCGCTCATCTTAAGAGCTTCCTGAGACGGGAAAATGCGCACCACATTGTTTTCTCCGGGCACTGCGGTAAATCCCTTGACCTTCAAAATTGAAAGAACAATATCGTACACCCTGTCCTGTGGCACCTCCTTCGATGAAACGAAGCTGATGGTGCCCTTTACGTTATTGCTGAGGATAAAGCTCTTTCCTGTTATCTCGCTCATGGTTTTCAGAAAAACTTCGATGTCCGCATTGTCGAAGTTGAGCGATACAGCTGCCTGCAGTATTCCGGTTGAAAGAAACAGGAAGAGCAGAATAAAAAACATGCACCTGTTAAATATCTTTTTCATTCAGTTCGGTACCTCTATGTAGTATAAGTTGTCTGCAAAGCGGCATATCCCGCCAGGGACATATCCCGCAAGGGACTTTCCCCGGGTGGATTCACGCCACTTTTAAGACGATTCTGTATTAAGCCTGTTGATATTCTCAAACACAAGTATCGAGGCGCCGATCAGGCCTGCTGTATACCCGAGTTTTGCAAGCACCACCTCCACACTTTCGAGTGAATCCTTCAATGTCCAGTTAGGAAGGTGCTTCTTTATTGCCCCTAGATAGATTGCACCCGCCTCTGCAATCCCACCTCCTATTACGAACAGCTCCGGATTGAGGATATTGATAAGGCTGCCGACCCCCACAGCTGTATATTGCCCAATTTCATCAACGATTTCGAGCGCAGACCTGTCATTTTCGCGTGCCGCATCGAACAGTAAACGAGGAATATCCGCGTCCTCAGCTTCTCTAATAGTAGTAAATATCGGGCTTTTTTTCAATGTGTCTTTGAGATGTTTTGTGTCAGTGAGATACTTTCTAACGGTACGCACAATTCCGCCAAGAGATGCGTATGCTTCCCAACAGCCCTTTACTCCGCATGCGCATGTTTCTCCTCCGAATGAGGCAACGAGATGCCCGATTTCACCCGCATACCCCGCTGCCCCGCCGTACAGTTTTCCGTCGATAATAATGCCGCCTCCGATTCCTGTGCCGAATGAGGCGAGTACGATATTTTTTTTACCTTTTCCTGCGCCGTGCCTGTGTTCGGCCAGCACCGTTGCTGTTACGTCGTTATGGGCAAAAACAGGGATATTGAATTTGCTGTGAATTATTCGCATGAACGGGGTGTTCTTCCAGCCCGGCAGGTTTTCCGCACCACCTGTCAGGCCTCCGAAGTCCGGGTCTATTATACCGGGAGTTGCTACCCCGATGCCATCTATTATTTTTTGCTCGGCCCGGGCATTTTCGAGCAGGGTGCCGATTGTTTGAATGAGGTTTTTCAGTATTCGATCGGGGCCCTTCCCTATCTCCGAGGGAATGAGCCTGTAAAGAGAGATATATCCATCATTTGAAATTATGCCGCCTTTGAGGTTGGTACCCCCTAAATCTATTGCAATTGCATACTTTTTCATGAAAAGCTCCGCATACACATTATACGTTGTATTGCTATTGTTTCAATATAATAACATAGTGAAAAAAGACTTTCTCGTTTTCATTTTTCGGTAATAATGTTATGCTATGCATGTTTAACACCTGGGTATTCGGGATATTGACAGGGGTGATGATTGTACCAGCTGTATGAAACCCCAATCCGGCACCCTCAAGCCTGAAAGTCCGGGGGTACTGTATTTTTTAATAAAAAGAGGAGTGGGAAAACCACAGATGTATCTATACGATGAACTATGTGAACGGGAGCGTATGGGGAAGAGGATTCAGGTCGGGCTTGTTGGTGCCGGTTTCATGGGGCGTGGAATCGTTGAGGCCGTTCAGTCCTGTCCGGGAATGGAGGTTGCTGCTGTTTCCGATATCGATGTTGATCGCGCGCGTGACGCTTTCAAGGGAACGGATGATGCCTCCGCTGTAGAGGTCAAAACCCTTGAGGAGGTGGCCAAAGCCGGCGCACGACGGATCGTGACGGCGTCTGGGCGCATCATTGCGCAGCTTGAATCCATCGACATGGTACTGGAAGCCACCGGAGACCCCGAAACTGGAGCGGAGATTGCGTATTTCAGTATTATGAACAAAAAGCATGTAGGTATGCTGAACGTTGAAACCGATGTGACCGTGGGCCCGCAGCTGAGCATGCTTGCAAAGGCTGCCGGTGTGGTGTATACGGTTTGCGCCGGTGATGAACCAGCTGCAATAAAGGACCTCTGTGATTTCGCCCGTTTGGCGGGGATGAGTGTTGTGGCATGCGGCAAGGGGAAGAATAATCCTCTCGATGTGAGTGCAACACCTCTGACACTCAGCGCTGCCGCAGGGGAAAAGGGGTTGAATCCGAAGATTCTGACCGAGTTTGTTGATGGCACGAAAACAATGGTTGAGATGAGCTGTGTCGCGAATGCCGTTGGCTTGACTGTGGACAGGCGAAACATGCACGGTCCGGTTGTATCAAAAGAGGAGCTTACGCATGTCTTTTCATTACAAAAAGAGGGCGGCATCCTCAATCGTGAGGGAGTCGTTGATTATATGATCGGAGACCTTGCACCCGGCGTGTTTACGGTTGTGCGTTCAAAAGGACCGATAGCCGATCAGATGATGAAATATCTCAAAATCGGAGAGGGGCCGAATTATCTTTTATACAGGCCATATCATCTAACGAGCCTCGAAGTCGCCGATTCAATCTCCTGGGCATGCCTCTACGGGAAAGCGACGATTGCACCTCTTGGTCCGCTTCGCACAGAGGTGATAACCATCGCAAAGAAAAATCTCGAAAAGGGGGAGTACATTGACGGTATAGGCGGATTCAGCGTTCGGGGCGGTATAGAGCGGTCTGATGCCGCTTCAGGACAGGATTTGCTGCCGTTGGGGCTTGTTTCAGGCGCCCTCTTGAGGAAAGATGTTGAGATGGGAGAGGCACTCTCATGGGATGATGTTGAAATCAGAGATTCCCTTCTCCTGCAACTAAGAAAAATCCAGGACAGAGCCAATGGATAAAATAAAGAGCTCCCTGCAGAACAGGATAAAGGGTGTCTTCTTCGATTATGGCGGTGTGATTGAAAACATTTTTCCGGATGAAGCTTCATATGCACGCGGAGTCGGGATTATACGTGGAATCCTTGAAGGAATAGGGGTATCAATGACAGAGGGTGCCCTTACCTCGGCCATTAAAAAAGGTATTTCTGCATACGAATCCTGGTACAGGAGCAACGGCTACAGGGAACTGCCGAATGCGGAGATATGGAAGCGATTTGTGCTGAAAAAATGGTGCGGGAATGAAGAAATCTGCATGGCGATCGCAAGAATCGGAGAGAACCTGAGCAGTATTTTCGAATACTACCTGTACCGGCACAGACCGAGACGGGATGTGGTGCGTGTCGTGCGGACCCTCTATAAGAACCAGTATATCCTTTCCGTGGTGAGCAATACCATTTCCCAGACCCTCATTCCGGAGAGACTGAAGAAATTCGACATCGATCGCTATTTTACCGCGGTTGTTCTTTCGAGTGTAACGGGGTACAGGAAACCAGGAATCCAGATATTCGAAGAGGCCCTACGGTATACGGGATTGAAAGCCGGACAGTGCATGTATATCGGCGATACGCTCTCACGTGATATAGAGGGAAGCAAGAATGCGGGTTTCTACAGGGCGGTTCTTATCCCGTCGGGGCTTACCACTGTGAAGGATGAGAACTACCGTGGAGATGCGAAGGCCGATAGTACAATTGAATCCCTGCTTCAGATATATGACGTGCTCTGAGGAGAACGCCCCATGCACAACTTCAACCTCAGGTTCAGAAAATATATTCTTCTCTGGGCGTTCATCGCAATGGTGGTGGGGTATTTTGCAGGGCGCTTCAACCATGAGCGTGTATTGGGACTGAAATTTCTGCTTACTCCCCTCCTGTTCACCATGATTTTTTTAATGGTGTTTCCGGTGAAGATGTCAAGCCTCCTGAAGTTCAGGCTGTACAGCTCCCAGATTATCGCAAGCTACGTGCTTACTGTGCTTTCCCCCGTGCTTGCGTTAATAGTGTCGAGGATTATTCCCGGAAAATTCAGCTTTTTGAGTACGGGAATCGTTATTTCATCCACTGTTCCTCCTGATGCCATGCTGTCTGCATGGGCGGCATTTCTCGGGGGTGACGTGCTCCTTACTCTCATTATTCAGTCCTTTACATCTATCTACTATCTCTTTCTGGTTCCGTTCGGGTTTACCCTGCTTTTTGAGGGCTTGACGAACTTTTCTCTTTTCATTCTGATAAAAAACCTCCTGTTTCTTATTATGTTGCCATTCATCCTTGCGGGTGTTTTGCGTATGCTTCTTAAAAAATACATAACAAGAGAAGTTCTGCATTTTATCAGTCCGACACTGTCCACGATCTCAGGAATTATAGAGCTCTTTATCATCTTTATATCCATTGCACTCTGGGAAAGAATAATTACAGAAAACCCGGTTGTCATACTCTGGGGTGTTTTTACCGCTTCACTCTACTACGCAACGTCCCTTACTGCGGCATATTTCATGATCAAGGTCTTCGATTTCGACTATCGAACCTCTGTCGGGCTCCTCTTCCAGAACGGAACGAAAAACCTGCCGGTTGCTATGGTCATTACGCTCAGTACGTTTCAAAGCCAGGTGATGCTCGGCGTGGCTGCGTGCGTGCTTGTGCAGTTTCCTATCTCCGCCCTTTTTTATTCGGTGGTCAGGAAGGTCATCAGCAAACGTGATGAAATTGTTGTCATGCCAAACGCGGGATGAAGGTAGCGCGAGGGATGTATATTGCCCCTCGCTATATTTTGCATTCGCGCTACACTTCCCGCTTGTTCCCCAATTTATTTGACTTATACCTGCCTATTCATTATGCTATTTTTTATGATTCGAGGAGGGTTTATTATTAGGATGCAACTGGATAAGAAGTACGACCCAAAACAGGTAGAAGAAAAGTGGTATCGTTTCTGGGAGGAGAACGGTTTTTTTCACTCTGAAGTAGACGAGGATAAAACGCCCTTCACAATCGTCATACCGCCTCCTAATGTTACCGGGGTTCTGCACATGGGGCATGGGCTCAACAATACGATACAGGATGTTATGATACGCTGGAAGCGTATGCAGGGTTTCAACGCGCTCTGGCTGCCGGGTACTGATCATGCGGGAATAGCGACACAGAATGTCGTTGAAAAGGAGATCGCGAAAGAGGGGAAGACGCGGTATGATGTGGGCCGCGATAGATTTGTCGAGCTTGTCTGGGAATGGAAGAAAAAGTATGGCTCTACTATTATACGGCAGCTTCGTAAATTCGGTGCGAGCTGCGATTGGGAGCGGGAACGATTCACCATGGATGAAGGCCTCTCAGTTGCAGTACGAGAGGTGTTTGTACGGCTGTTCAATGAAGGCATGATCTATAGGGGGAAGTATATAATAAACTGGTGTCCACGCTGCAGGACAGCCCTGGCTGATGAGGAGGTGGACCATGAGAAGGAGCAGGCATACCTGTACCATATTCGTTACCCGTTTAGTAACGGCGAAGGCGGGCTGGTAGTTGCAACCACCAGGCCGGAAACGATGCTCGGAGACGTCGCAGTCGCGGTGCATCCGGATGACGAACGCTTCGCCGGGTATATCGGAAAAACCGTGATCCTGCCGCTGGTCAACCGCGAGATTCCGGTGATTGCAGACGCGTATGTGGAAAAGGAGTTTGGAACAGGCGCTGTGAAGATAACTCCTGCTCATGATCCGAACGATTTTGAGATCGGTATCCGCCATAATCTTAATCAGATAAATATCTTCAATGAAGATGCGACTCTGAACGAAAATGCTATTGCCGATTGCGTTGGAATGGACAGGTATGAGTGCAGACAGGTTGTACTCGAGGAGCTGAAAGAGCAGGGATTTTTTATAAAGCAGGAACCCCATGACCATGAGGTCGGGCATTGCTACCGTTGCCATACGGTTATTGAGCCGTACCTGTCAGAGCAGTGGTTCGTGAAAATGAAGCCGCTTGCAAAGCCGGCGATCGATGCCGTGGAAAAGGGCAAGGTCGTGTTCCATCCGGACCGCTGGAGAAAGGTATACCTGAACTGGATGAACGATATTCGGGACTGGTGCATTTCACGGCAGATATGGTGGGGCCATCGTATTCCGGTGTACTACTGCAGGGACTGCGGAGAAGTGTTTGCGTCCGTCGAAGAGCCGACTATATGTCCCAACTGCGGTGGATCGGATATATACCAGGATGAGGATGTGCTCGATACCTGGTTTTCTTCCCAGCTCTGGCCTTTTTCCACGCTCGGCTGGCCGGATAAGACCGAGGATCTCGGCTACTACTATCCCACCGATCTTCTCGTGACCGATCCGGGGATTCTATTTTTCTGGGTGGCACGAATGATAATGAGCGGGCTCAAATTCATGGGGCGAGTTCCTTTTAGAGATGTGTACATTCACGGTGTCGTCATGGATGAAAAAGGGAGAAAGATGAGCAAATCTCTCGGCAACGGCATTGATCCGCTCGATGCAGTCGAGGAGTTCGGTGCTGATGCGATGCGCTACACCATAGTCAACATCACCCCCCTCGGCCAGAACTTGCTCCTGTCAATGGATAAGTTCAACGTTGGAGCCCGATTTGCAAACAAGATCTGGAATGCCTCCAGGTACGTGCTGATGAACATCGAGGGCCTCCCGATTCGAGATATTCCGGAATTGGAAATGGACACCGCGGATAGATGGATAGTGTCCCTGTACCGGGAGACGGTTGAGAAGATGAACCGTTATCTCTCGGAGTACCGGTTGAACGAAGCCTCTTCACTCATCTATGAGTTCTTCTGGCATGAATTCTGTGACTGGTATATTGAGATCTCTAAATTGAAGCTGTACAGCGAGGATGAAAACGAGAAGTCCCATGCAGCGAGTATGCTCGTCTGGATACTCGATGGATGCATGCGGCTTTTGCATCCGATCATGCCGTTCATAACCGAAGAGATCTGGCAGCGTATCCCGGCTGAGAAGAAACACAGGAGCATCATGGTATCTGCATATCCTGCTCCTGAGGGAGTTTTCGACCGGAAAAGCGTCGATGAAATAATTCTTTTGAAAGAAATAACGTACACCATCAGAAACATCAGAGGCGAAATGAATGTGCCTCCGGAGCTGAAGGCCGGAGTCATGGTTAAGGAATTGCGAGATACTATGCACGACGTTATAGCAAAAAATGAGCGTATTATCATGTTTCTTGCGCGGCTGAAGAGCATCGAGTACAGCACGGATATAGAGAAACCTGAAGCCAGCGCCTCTGCTGTTGGAAACGGCTATGAGGTCTATTTGCCGCTCAAAGGCCTCATCGATCTGGACCGTGAAAGACAGCGGCTCGCAAGGGAGCATGATAGGCTGAAAGCCGAAATCGATAGAAGCATGAATAAACTTGAAAACAGGAAATTCATCGACAGAGCACCGGAATCGGTCGTTCAGAAGGAAAAACAACGGCTTGAACAGATCAAGGAGAATTCGGAGCGTATTGAAAACCTGATAAGCTCCCTTGCCTGACGCTTTTACGCCCTGGGGAGTGAAAATTTTATGGCAGGGAGCAGGAAAATAGCCGTGGAATCATGTGTCGTCAGTGTTTAGAGCGCGTATTAAATGCCGAATCAGGTATCAAATACCGAATCTGAAAGAAAG
>CAZGJW010000119.1:0-9308 GCA_964525675.1 uncultured Spirochaetota bacterium | reverse complement strand
CGTATGTCACGCCGAAAATGTTGCCCTGAACGCCTATATCTTCACCGACGAGAAAGACCCTGTCATCTTTTATCATCGCATCATGCAACGCTTCCCAGAGTGCTCTTGTGTAGTTTATTTCTCGCATAGCCTGTTACTCCCCATGCCTGTTCTGCATTGTTATTCATTCGTGTGATTCTCTACATATACATCCTGAAGCGCCTCCTCCGGTTCCGGATTGGGGCTTTCGATCGCAAATTTCTCAGTCTCCTCGATTTCCTTCATGATTTCACCTTCCAGCTCATCAATCTGCGCCTGCGACAGTATTTTTTTACCGAGCAGATGATCTTTCATCCGCTGTATCGGACATTTCTTTTTCCAGGCTTCAACCTCCTCCTCATCACGATATCGACAGGGGTCCGCATGCCAGTGGCCTAACCAGCGGTACGTTTTCGATTCTATCAATGTCGGCCCCTCTCCCGCAACAGCTCTCGCTCGTGCCTTTTTCGCAGTTTCATACACCTCAAATATATCATTTCCATCTATTGTAACCCCGGGTATCCCGTACGACATGCTCCGTATACTTATGTCCTGGATATTGAGAGTTTCCTTCACACTCCCGCTGATGGCGTACAGGTTGTTCTCACAGAGGAAGATAATGGGAAGTTTCCATATGGAAGCCATGTTGAGGCTCTCGTGAAATGCCCCAGTATTGCTCGCACCGTCACCGAAAAAGCAGAGAATCACATTGTCTTCCTGCCTGTTATCCAGTGCGATTCCAGCGCCAACCGCAATCGGGATGCCTGCACCGACTATGCCGTTTGAACCTATGATTCCAAGATCAAGATCGGTTATATGCATCGAACCGCCCTTTCCCCTGCAGTACCCGGTTACACGGCCGACGATCTCAGCGAGCATTCTTCTGACGTCTCCGCCCATTGCAATACAATGGCCGTGCCCCCTGTGTGTACTCGTTATATAGTCCCCCCGCTCCAGGGCCATACAGGCGCCGACGGATGTCGCTTCTTCTCCAACATAGAGATGCAAAGGCCCCCTGTTAAGCCTCTTTGTGCAGTGCGAAAGCGCCTTGTATTCGAAGCTTCGAATTCTCAGCATCCGTTTCAACATTTCGATTTTTTGTTCCGCGGTTGGTTCGTATTGTTTGTGCTCACCCATATCGGCCTCCTCGAAAAATTGAAAAAAATCAGGCACTCACATCACGTCAAGTTTCAATCCATATCATAACCAATATGCATACCTGCCTGTCATTCGAAAAAAATACTGCCGCCGTACACTTCGCGTGTTCCGCCGTCAACATTCAGAATGAGAGCACCCGTTTTTTTATCAAGCCCCTTTACAAAGCCCTCACACTTCGTTCCGTCATCGAGCACGACAACCGCATTCCTGCCCTTCATCTTCGAGGCGTTCTCCCATTGTGTAAGAACAGGTTCGATGCCATTTGAATGTATATCGTCAAGCAATGCAAACAGATTCGAAAGCAGATTACCGGTAAACTCCTCCAGGTCGAGCATTTTGCCTGATTCAAGGCGGTACGAGGTTGCGTTCAGTTCAGGGGGGAAATGCAGTGTATTGATGTTCACACCGATGCCAATGACAGTCCGGCCGGCCCGCTCTTCTGCCAGCACACCGGAGACCTTCTTTCCGTTTTCCCAGAGCACATCGTTTATCCACTTCAAATGAACCATGCCGGTATATTCTAGAAAGGTTTTGTATACTGCATAGGATGCCACCATACTGTAGGGAATGCGAAAATTATAATCAGTGAGTATAACGGAAAGCGCGATCGAGCCTTCACCATCATACCACGTTCTGTCGAACCTTCCCCTTCCCTGTGTTTGCCTGTCGGCAAGAATCACGGTTCTATCAGAAACCATTGAAATCGGGAGCAAAAAGGCTGTATCCATCGTCGATTCGACCTCCGAGTAGCAGTAGATACTAAGGCCGGTGATTCCTTTTACGGACAAAATTCCTGCAAGTCTCCGCTCTTTTTCAGGGATTCCATTCATGGATAAAGATGATCCTGTAATTACATATGGTCGCCGAGAACATGACACTTGACCGAAGTATTAGATCGGTCTCGGTATAATACCGAACAGTTTGTCACCCTCCCTGCACTGCTGGCCATTCATGAAGTATATCTTGGCAATCTTGCCCCGCTTTCCCTCATACACGATTTCTCTTCTTTTTTTCATCACCATGGCAACAGCCAGCACTATTCCCTCGCGCACAATGTCGCCCACACTCACAAGCGGCGGCATACCGAGATTGGAGTTTATATAGTACTGCGCGCTCTGAGGCGCCCGTACGAACTGATATTCCCGTTCCTCCTCGAAAGCCTGCAGCTCCTCAGGTGTCAGCTCATGCTCTACATCGAGCATATGAACATAGTATCCGCAGAACGCATCCTCTATCGAACGGTTGATTTTCCTGACAACCCCGGAAACAGTCGCGAACCTCTTTTTAATGAGGCCGAGTCTTGTGATGGTATATAATATATCTCCCTCTTCAACAGTTCGGCCCTCCTCTGTCTTTATGGAAACTACACCCGTGTGACTCGTAAAATACCTGGTTGTCTGGTAGGATTTTTCGCCCTTCTTCCGGATTTCAGATTCTATTGCCATCTATTCTCTGCCCTTTATCTTTTGCAGCTCAAGCAGTGAGGTTACCGTGTCTTTCAAATCGCTTCTCCGAACGACAAAATCGACCCCGCCCCTCCCCATAACCATATCCGAATACTGGTAATTTCTCGGCTTCTTCTGCTTCACGGTCTGCTCGATAACGTGTATTCCGGCAAATCCCACCTGGGCGTTTGGTTCAGCCACCGTCAGATCACCGAGACTCGCATAACTTGCTAGAACACCCGCCATCGTTGGATCGGTCTCAACCGATATATACAACCCTCCCGACTGTTTAAACCGTGCCACCGCGATACTGGTTTTTACCATCTGCATGAGGGCGAGTATCCCCTCCTCTATACGCGCGCCTCCCGACTGGTGCACGGCAACAAGAGGTTTCTTCTCCCGCATCGCCCTTTTCACCGCTCTGCAAAACTTCTCCCCCTCTGCACCGCCGAGTGTGCCAGCCCTGAACCGAACATCCGTCAGCACAAGTACGACATGATTGCCGCCTATCATGGTATAGCCGGTAATCATCGCACACTTTCTTCCGGTGATCTGCTTCGCCCTTTTCAATTTCTGGTCGAACCCATCAAAATCGATAGGATTGACCGATTCGATGCCCTCGTTGAACTCCCTGAACGTGCCCTTGTCGGTAAGGAGGTCTATATAGTGATCGATGATCAGTCTGAAGTGATACCCGCAGTTCGGGCAGGTACCGTTATACCCCTCAAACAGTGTTGGCACCCATATATCCTGGCAGCCATGAATCTCTGTGTTCGGGCATTCAACCCACCGATCCTCATATTTAAGGGCCTTGGGCTGCTCTTCCGCCTGAAGGAGAGACACCTCTCCCTTTTCCTTTGCTTTCAGTCTTCGAATGCCGTCGAGGCTCTTCCTGATCGGAGCAAAGAGCGAATGAATCCATTTTATCCGGTACAGCTCACCCATGACATGTCTGATTCTATCGGACAGGCTCGTTTTGTATACTCCGATTTTTCTGTACCGCCTGTACCGTTTTCTGAGCAGTATGGGAACCTGCAGCTTTCCGATCCGCCATGTATGTTCGAGTTTCGGATGGGGTAAGAAAAATGGAGAAACCTCCGTTTTTACTGAATTCAATCCCTCTACAATTGCATCACGCACCTTCAAAAAGAAATCTCGATCCGACACACGGACACCTATGTTCGGTTCTTCGATGATTTTATGCACCACGCCAAGATCAAATGCGTCCTGCGCGGTTATCTTCAGGTTGCGGGCTGCCCTGTCTATATCTTCCTCCGATATATGCCGCTTGTCCCGCGCAATAATCGCCGCGCCGCCGCTCAGAGAAATGACGGAGTAGTACGCCTTGTCTAACATTATTCTGTAGTCGGATACGTCGATTGCGAGTGCCCCTCCCGATCCGCCTTCTCCGATTACAACGGATACGTGCGGGACCTTGAGCAGATACTGCTCTTCCAGATTCTGCGCAATGCGCTGGGCTGGCAGGAATTCCTCAAGAGGCCAGGAACCCGGTGTATCGACAAATGATACAACGGGGATTCCAAACTTCTGGGCGATTTTCATCGCCTTCATGGCTTTGGCATTCCCCTGCGGCAGTGCACTTCCACCCCTCCTGAAATCCTCATGAAAGGCGCCCTTTTCATGACCCACCACAATGACATCGTTCATTTCAAGCCGTGCAAAGCCGCATACGACAGCCGGATCGGGGCTGTTTGAATCGAGGCCCGTTATCTCCCTGAAATCATCGAATACCTCACGGCTGTAATCAAGCGTGGTCGGCCGCTGGTCGCTCCGTGAAATCGAGTCTATCTGACGCGGCGTAAGCGATGAAAAGTACCTGTTTTTGATTGATTCGAAGAGAGTGTTGAAGGCCCTGAGCCTGTCTTTAGTAATTGAAAATGTATTCTTCCGGAGAAACGAATCCGCCTCATCGATATTCTTGACGAGCCCTTCAATCTCCTCACGAGGAATGCTGATATCGATATCCAGGAGGTAGGATATCTTTGCCCTCGCCTCATCTATTTCACCGATAAGTATCTTTTCATTTTCGTCCATAATGTACTATCTCATGGCTTCTTTTCAACTATACTTCACATTTTACCCGGAAACAATCGAACCTTCAGTCCCTTATTCGCTCCGTTTTTATCAAGATATATGATGACTTTTAACATTCCGTATCATCTATAACATAATCCTGAATGATTATTATTAAAAAAAACAGTCGCGAAATTTTCCAGGAAGTGTATTATATTATTAAGAAATTGAAGGTTGCATGAAAATAAAATGTACAGGGATAGACAATGCAAGTCAACCGGAAATGTCACGGTATCATTATTGAAAAAAATGGCATCCTGTATACTCAGAAATCGAATCATAATTTCCATTCTGATTACGCGTTGAGAGGGAGAAGACAAAACCGTTCTATTTTTCGGAACCGGGTATTTGCAATCGGTGCATTCATGCTTTTTGTCGGTATACTCCTAATTGTTGCGGGATGCGGCGGATCGTCCAGCTCCTCCGATGAGGGCATTTCCGGCCAGCTTACGGTTGTTACGTCCGGATCATACGGGGCCGGCACAACTCTCTCATCTAAGAACCTCCCCCACAATCTCCGGTTGAAAAAAGGCCCGGTGATAGCAGGAACGTTTCGTGTAGCCGCAGAACCGGATTTCGTCGCTGACGAGATACTGGTGAAATACAGGTCGGGTGCGGGCAGTATGTCTGCCGCAGATACAGCAGCCGGAAGCGGCTACAGGGTTCTGGAGCAGAGCGGTCGTATCGAAAACGGCCTGTTACTGCGGATGAAACTTACCGACACCGAAAAGACAGGGCTTTCCATGAGCGCTCAAAAAGAGAGGACATTGCAGGAGATCGAGCGGCTGAAGGCTCTGCCCTCTGTCGAGTATGCGCAACCGAACTATATATATAAACCCCTTTCCATTCCGAACGATCCGTATTATACGGACGGCTCCATGTGGAATTACCCGCTCATACTGGTGGACCATGTGTGGAAAGAAGATCTCGTCAACGACCTTTCCAGTGTCGTTGTCGCCGTCATCGATACTGGGATCGTGCGGTCAAACGGGACAAAAAGCGGCAGCGTTCACCCTGATCTTACGGGGATTTTTGTCGACGAGTACGACTTCATAAGCGACACATCTATATCACGGGACGGCGACGGCAGGGATGCCGATGCAACCGATCCGGGCGACAATGGCGCATATTCGAGCTTTCACGGCACCCACGTTGCAGGCACAATCGGCGCCCTGACGAACAATGGTATCGGTATCGCAGGTGTTGCGGGTGGATACGGGATTGGCAAGGGTGTGAGAATAATGCCGCTTCGGGTGCTCGGTGCAGGGGGAGGAACAACCTTCGATATTGCTGCAGCAGTCCGGTATGCAGCAGGCGACCAAAGTGTCGCGTCGCATTTATATAAAGCCGACGTCATCAACATGAGCCTCGGAAGCACGGCCGACGACCCGACGCTCTCATCAGCAATCTCGTACGCGGCCTCACAGGGTGTGGTAATGGCGGCAGCCGCCGGAAACGACGGAACGAGCTCACAATACTATCCCGCGGCATACCCCGAGGTTATTTCTGTATCTGCAGTCGGCATCGGAGCGGAGATTACCGGTTATTCCAATTACGGAGACACGATAGAAATTGCCGCGCCGGGGGGAAGCTTTACCTACGATCTGAATTTCGACAACTACCCTGACGGCGTGTGGAGCACACTCGCCGAATACAGCGGCTTCGGTTCTGTTTACAATGTTGACGTATACGCCCTGTCGCAGGGGACATCCATGGCAACGCCCCATGTTGCGGCCGCTGCTGCGCTGGTAAAAGCCGCGAATGCAGGCCTGAGCGCAAGCGCCATCAGGAAAACACTCAGAAATACCGCAATCGATCTTGGAACCACAGGAAAGGACGACTACTACGGGTACGGGCTTTTAAATACATATGCGGCCGTAACGGATGCATTATCTCAGGTGCAGAGTCCCATACTTTTTCCCTTTCCCAAGACCCTGAAGTTCGAAGGTACGAGCCCTGCATCGAAGAGTGCTATTCTGAAAAATATTGCTAACTCAAACTCGATCGTGGTAACCGGAATAACGAAAGACCAGGGCGCATCGTGGGTGTCTTTCAGCCAGAGCGGCACAGCAGATGCTACCGGAATGAAAGTTACCGTATCAGTCAATACTTCTGGTATCGCCGATGGTTCCACTCACACCGAACGGCTGAAAATCACCTGGAATGACGGATTTAATGATTGGACCGATTATGTTTATATTCTTTACAACAGCATCGGGTTTGCAGGCGGAGCTGCAGATGTAGGTGACGTGTACGTTGTTGCGATCGATTATTACAGTACATCCGACGTGATACAGTACTACACGGTCACAAATATCAACCAATCGTTTGTCTACTCACTCACAGGCCTGCCAACAGGCACCTATATAATCGGCGCGAGCACCGACAGAAACAACGACGGTTATATTTTTGAATTCGACGACACATACGGGTTTTATCCCGAAATACTCAATGTAGAGCCGATCTCCTACACCAAAGGGGACTACATATCAGGCATCGACTTCGAGCTCATCTATTGATAGTGCCTGCGGAATCATCCTAACGTAAATTGTCCGGGAAACGGAGCGGTACTAATGAAGAATAAAAAAATATCACGTATCAGAACCGGCATGATCGCTGCAGCAGCTATAATCGTTCTTTTACCGATTACTGCATCCAGAAAAAACAGCAGTCCTCCCCTTGAATACAGCATACTTGAGCAGGGCGAAGATATCTATTTCGAAAAAACCGGCCCTGAAATACTCGTCTTCACGGAAAGCGGCTCATTCAAGTCGTTCTATGCCCAGATTCACCGTACACGCATCCCACGGCCCGAAGCCCCACGGCCCAATTTTGATAACAGCATGGTTGTATTTTTTTCATACGGCAGACAGAAGAGCACAGGGTATTCAATAGAGATCACCGGCGTATATGCGCGTTCCTCCACCGTGGTGGTTAAAACCGTTCTCAACACCCCGCCTGAAGACAGCTTTCAGGCCCAGAAGATAACGCACCCCTATATGGTGATTCTGATATCGAAGGACGGTTACAGCAGTCTCCAGCTTAAAGACAAAACCAGCAAGGTACTCGCCTCAGCCAATGTGCCGGAGCGGATGTAACGCCGCTTACTGGCGGCATTATTCGAATGCGAAACGTCTAAATAACGAACAGTGTCGATTATTTTTCATTCATTTTGGCTTCAAGAGGCAATTTTGACATACATTGTTTCCTCTTGAATATATGGGCCGACATACAGGGTTAAACTTACTTTTGTTATACGGTCAGTCGACAGTTTTCTCGGCCGCTTCTTCCAGAATGCCGAAATCACAAGCCATATCGAGTATCGTGTACCGTCCCCTGATAAGTCGTGCATGAAGCAGGGCGTCATAAGCATCTTCACGTGTTTTACCCAGGTCGCTGTAATGAACGGCACAACCGCTTGTCTTCAATGCCTTTTCAACAGGCCCTGCAGGCCGAATGTAGGGATCAAGTGCATTCCAGATCCCATCCCATTCATCGACGATTCGCTCGATCTCATTCTTCTTCTCGGCCCACGTAAGATACTTGCCGGCAAACTCCTGCTTCAATCCATCGGCGAACCTGCCGTACGTCAAATCGATAAATCCGTTTACTTTGTCTATCGTATCATAGTTCTGCCCAAGCGTCCTCATGTTGATCATACGCCGAACAGGAAGGTTTCGCATATACTCGTACAGCCTGAGGATCAGGAGAGTCGCAACACCCACCTGTACTCCGTGCAAAAGTTTTTGCTTGCCGTCCCGGAGCGCAATGAGATCCCAGTAATGGCTCACAAGATGCTCCGCGCCTGAAGAGGGTGTGGAGGTGCCGATGATTGTCATGGAAAGCCCTGAACGCATAATGCCGTCTGTCAGCACGGTGATACCGCGCTCCGTTCTTCTGCCGATCTCCTCGGCTGCTTCCAGGTATAGAGGCTCACTCCGGTCGGTCATTCTGAAGGGAACAGGGCAGAAGTAGGTATTCTTTACGATCTCCGAAAGCTTCCAGTCGGCGTTGCACACCGACTTCGAAACGATATCACCGAGACCCGAGCGGACCATATCGACCGGTGCCTCCTGCAAAACCGAGACATCTGCAAAGATCCCGGCGGCAGGACGGACTAAAAGCGTCTTTTTGACGCCCTTTTCGGTAAGCGCCGCCATGGACGACGTGTACCCGTTCATCGACGGTGCGGTGGCAATTAGTATATAGGGCAGACCCAGCATGTTCGAGGCCTTTTTTGTGAGGTCGCTCACTACACCCGAACCGACAGAAACGAGATAATCTATACTCTTATCGATACGCTTTGAAAGCGAAACCGCGCGGTCGATCTCGGGAGGAATTTTCTCTTTCCCGTCGCCCACCGGATAATCGGTGAGGCCGAGCCCGGTCAATACCTGTTTTATGCCCTTTACGACACTGTTCTCGAGCTTCCTGTCGTACACAAGCCCGCCGTTTCCTGATATTCCAAAATCAGGGAGCCGGTCTGCAACTTCTTCGACAGCTCCTTTTTTTATCGAGAGATACTTCATAGGGATCTCATGCCGTCTTCCGCATACACAGTCAAACGACGTGTTCATGAGCCCGTCTGTTCTT
>CAZGJW010000118.1:0-9425 GCA_964525675.1 uncultured Spirochaetota bacterium | reverse complement strand
CCTATACCCCGGTTGCAGCGTTTACGGCGACAGCCACTCCGAAGGTTCAGGATGACATTATTGCAAAAATGGGTCTCAGGTCGCCGTTCGTGGTGCGCGCATCATTCAACCGGCCTAATCTTTTTTACCGGGTGGAAACAAAGAAAAAGGTGGAGCAGCAGATTCTAGATTTCATTCAGGAGCATAAGGGTGATTCCGGAATTGTGTACAGAACGACACGTGATTCCGTTATGAAGCTGGTCGATTTTTTGGAGGGACACGGAGTTCGTGCACTTGGTTACCATGCAGGCATGAGTTCTGAGAATCGAAAAGAGAACCAGGAAGCCTTTAACAGAGACGAAGTAGAGATAATGGTTGCTACCATCGCGTTCGGCATGGGCATCGATAAATCCAATGTCCGTTTCGTCATACATGCGGATCTGCCGAAGAATATTGAAAGCTACTACCAGGAAACGGGGCGGGCGGGAAGAGACGGCGAAAGAGCGGACTGCGTGCTCTATTTCGGCAGGGGAGATATACTCAAGCTCAAATATTTTATCGATAAAATCGCCGATGAAGGGCAAAGGGAAACCGCGACGGAGAAATTATACAGTATGGTCCGCTACGCGTCGCATAATGTTTGCAGACGGCGGTCTCTCCTTGAGTATTTCGGAGAGAGCTATCCCTCCGAAAACTGCGGAGCGTGCGACATATGTGCAGGTGAGGCTGAAGAAATGGATATTACGCTTGACGCCCGGATACTGCTTTCAGCCATGCTTCATACTGGACAGCGCTTCGGCATCCGGTATATTGTCGATCTAGTGGTCGGCGCGGATACGAAGCGGATACGTGAGCGCGGGCATGATACGATCGAGACCTTCGGTGCGGGAAGCCTTCATGACAGGCAGTACTGGCACTTTCTCATCAATGAGCTTCTCGTGCAGGGTGCCATTCGTCGGGAGGGTGATGAGTACCCTGTATTGAAGCTGACGCACAAGGGAACGGACATTTTGCATGGAAGGGAGCAGATCGCTGCTCTGAAAAGAGCGGAGACGAAGAAGGAACACTCCGGCAGGAAAACGGGCGTTTCTCGGTCCGGCCGCGATGCATATTCTCATGCTGCCACGTCCCCTTCAGCAATGCTTCCCGGCTCGAGAGAACTATCATTTTCAAGAGTGCCTTCCTCTTCAGATGCGGGCTCCGATGCAGGTTCGCTGTCCACCTCGGGTGCGTTGTACGATGAAGGTCTTTTCGAAATACTTCGCGCACTGCGGAAAAAGATGGCCGAAGGACAGAACGTCCCTCCATACATTATTTTCTCCGATAAAACTCTTCACGAGATGTGCAGGTATTTTCCCACGACGTCTGCTGAAATGAAGAGAATCAACGGTGTCGGAGACACCAAGCTCAAACGCTACGGGGTGTATTTCGCACAGGAGATTGCCGCCTATTTAAAGCAAAACCCGGCCATTCATGTACGGCATATAGATGATGAACAATCATTTCTCCCGGATGACGATATCAAACCAAAAAGGGTCAAAGGAGAAACCCTTCAAGAGACATACGAGCTTTTTACAAAGGGTCTTTCAATAAAGAAGATCGCCAAAATACGCGGCCTGACTGCATCGACAATCGCCAGACACCTCGAGCGGCTGATCCGTGAGGGGAAGGATATCGATATCAGACACCTGGTCAGCCCTGAAAAGCTTGAATCGCTCAAAGAATCGTTTGCGGTCCTGGGCGATTGGAAGCTGACCCCGGTTGTCGAACGCCTGCACGGGTCTGTCAGTTATGAAGAAGCACAATTCGCAAGGGCTTTTCTGCAGCGCGAGGAAGTGTAGAATACCAAATGGTTGCATATGCAACCAACTGGAAAGTGCATAAAATTTTGAAAATATACCCGGAGGCGGGAAAGCATTCATAATACATGCCGCCGGCACAGAGGGGCAGACGCTTATGGAGATTTACTTTGCGGGATCGATACGGGGCGGCAGGGAGGATGCCGAGCTCTATCAAAGGCTCATCACCCATATTCAGAGATACTCTGTTGTGTTGACCGAGCATGTCGGCGATCCGACCCTGAAAGCCTCACACGGGGAGTCGTACGATACGCGCTATATTCATGACCGTGACCTGCGATGGCTCAAGCAGGCTGATGCAGTAATTGCCGAGGTTTCGATCCCGAGTCTGGGAGTGGGCTATGAGATCGCACAGGCTCTCCGGTTGAAGAAGAAGGTGCTCTGCCTGTATCACCCAAAAAAAGGTAAAAGGCTTTCTGCCATGATAGCCGGGTGCCCGGACATACAAATAGTCGAATACAATGGCTTCAAAGAGGCGAAACGGGCAGTCGATTCATTTCTTTCAGGTGACGGGCAATAAAGAACAGGAAGATGAGTAAAGAAAAATTGAAAATTCTATTTTTACCATTTCGTATGCCAATCGTCCGAATAATGTTGTAAATGCTGAAAGTACCGCCGGTACGCTCTCCTGATTTGTATATGTCGCTTCGTATAAATAAATCGATTTATTTTCGAATTGGATTGACCGATGTATAATTCAGGGGTATATTAAGAGCGTTGAACGAAGAAAAACCATTGAAGTTTTTAAACCTGCCGCATTTTCTGGTTGCAATCACGTGGAAAATTCGTCGGGATTGGACCAGATGTTTTGCTTACAGGAAGCGTCTCCAAAAGTAACGAGTAATCCTGCCAGTTCTCTGAACTTTTGATCAACGTAAACGCCCGGAACGAAAGAGTTCCGGACCATTCCCAGGCTGCAGCTTCAACGAAAACAATTTACTACACAGAGGACAACTATGAAAGAGGATTATTTCAAGGGGTTCGACTTGATCGAACCTTTGCAACAGACATTACAGGAGGAGGGCTTCCGGATTCCGACACCTATCCAGAAACAGGCGATTCCGCTTGTTCTGGAAGGACGCGATTTGTTCGGGTGTGCACAGACCGGCAGCGGAAAAACTGCCGCGTTCGTTCTGCCGATTCTTAATAAGCTCGCGAAGAGCCAGAAAAACCCGATACGAAATTCAACGCGAACACTCGTGCTCGCCCCGACTCGTGAGCTTGCAGCTCAGATAGGCGACTGTTTCGCATCCTTCGGGAAGCATCTGCATCTGCGACAGGTAATCGTGCACGGAGGCGTGAGCAGGCGTGATCAGATCAAAAAATTATCAGTCGGCGTGGATATTCTCGTTGCTACACCGGGCCGTCTTCTCGACCTCATGGAGGGATCCAGGGGGCTTCTGGGACGTGTTGAGATCATGGTGCTCGACGAGGCGGACAGGATGCTCGATATGGGGTTCATCCCGGATATCATAAAAATTATACAGGAGTTGCCGGCAGGACGGCAGACACTTTTCTTCTCCGCGACAATACCGCCGAGTATCATCAGCCTTGCGGCAAACATGCTGCGCGATCCGCATCACATCGAGATTGCCTCGAATGCCAGCACCACTCCGCAGATTGAACAAAAGGTGCTGTTTGTGGACCGGGAGGATAAAAAGGCCCTGCTGATGAAGCTTCTTGCCGAACGGGACATACTCAGGGTGCTTGTTTTTACGCGCACCAAGCACAGGGCAAAGGATCTTTCCAGACAGCTGACGCGGCTCAGGGTAAAGTCGGACGACCTTCAGGGCGACAAGACACAGGAGGCCCGAAGGAGAGCGCTTGACGGTTTCCATTCAGGCAGGATCCGGGTTCTCGTCGCCACCGATATCGCAGCGCGCGGTATCGACGTCAACGATATCGACCATGTCATCAATTACGAACTGCCGAACGAGCCTGAGAGTTATATTCATCGTATAGGACGGACTGCCAGGGCGGGGAAAAGCGGGATCGCGCTTTCCTTCTGCGATGCCTCGGAGATCGGCTATCTTCAGCAGATCGAAAAAATACTTAAAAAGCAGCTTCCCGTATGGAAGGACCAGCCGTTTCACTCACTGAGTGCAGCAGCCCGAAAATCAGCTTCGGAGAACCGGTCGAAAGCCGGGAGGAAGCGCTCTTATGCATCAGGTGGAAGATCGAAGAAGCACTCCCATTACCGGTATGCGTCAACCGCGAAAAAGGCCTACAGCAGATAACAAAGACACGTTGAGACCGGCTGCTCTTTAATAGCGGCCGGATCTGTTTTACCATATATGACTGTTCGACTAAACATCCAGCAGCAAATTTCCCCGTTTTTTTAACTCTTATATGCGTGTGCCTGCTAAATTGTAATATCATACAAATAGAATATGTGATATCATAGGACGATATTTGAGCAAAGGAGCCTGCGATGCCCGAAGGAAAAGCAATTGTCCTGTTCTGGACAAAAAACGGGAACACGGAAAAGGTAGCCCGCTGTATCCACGACACTCTGCAGACTGCCGGGATGGATGTGTCCATATCCCGTATTCACAAGGAGCTCGAAGTTGAATATCTCGATTACAACCTGATTTTTTTGGGAGCGCCTGTGTACGAGAACCTTTCCCCCAAGCCGGTTTTGTCATTTTTAAGAAAAAACAGGAGGCGTGACGGTGTCGAACTTCTGGCATCGGCACCGGAAACACCAGGCGTAGCTGCAGTGCCGTTTTGCACGTACGGGGGCGGACATACCGGCTACAATGAAGCTGAGCCTATGCTGAAGCATATCGGTCAGTACTTCGAGCACGAGGGCATACGCGTGGTCGATCATATCGCGGCGCTCGGGTTTTTCCCGGAGGCCGATATATCCTACAACACAGAGGGGCGATTCGGAGATATTCGAAAGCGGCCGGATGAGCATGACCTTGCGGAGGTCGTTGGACGTGTACGGGGCATTTTGCGTCGCCTGCAGTACGTTCTGCCGCTGGGAGACCTCAAACTATAGGCAGGCCGGGTTTCTTGCAGAGCTGAAATAGGGAATCCGAACCTTCGTGGCAGAGTATAAAATATGAAAATCGACTGGTACAGGATACCGGTAACCAGAGATAGATTGAAAGAGCTGACCCGGCGAAGCGATGCGTGGGGACTCGTACAGGCAGGAAGCTTCCTGACCCCGTTCAAGTCAAGATGGCTGAACGAGTTTTTCTACTAACTCTTCTGCTTTCTTACCTGGAACAACGGCCTTCATTTTCGCGTAAGCCATACCAGGCACCGTCAGTTTACGGTTCACAGGGGACTCGACAAAGAAGTCGTGCTCGAACCGATATCCGTCACCCCCATCGACTGGTTCAGCCGCGTCTCGTCGGTTCTGTACCAGTAGTATGCCTTCCAGAACAGGTGTGGGATATGTTCGAAGCTGATGAGAATCTTTACGGCATCGACCTGGCGTCCGCCTGCTTCGATGCTCTCAAACCCCTCCTTTTTTGCAGCAAGTCGTATCACCTGTATGCCCTTACCCCGGGCAAGCCGCTCGTCGAAGTTTGAACTCAGTGCATAAAACAATATTTTGTTTTTTTCCGAAAGTATGAAACCTTTCAAACAGAGGGAAAGCTGGAACCAGGAGATATCGGGTTTAATAGGGACTGATTTTTCAATTTTTCCCGCGATAACGAGCCTGTCTGCGATCTCCTAGTTTTTCAGGCCGTCCATAATGGATTCAATAATTTCGGATTCCCTCTGCGAAATACCGTACCGCTTTCGGAAGTAGCCGGTGCTCTCTCCTTTCTCCTGTAGTGCAGTTAGATGCCTGTTGATATCCCGATGGACAGTATCCCTGTGATGAGGGAAATAAGGTAAAATAAAAAGGTGTAATGCTCCATGTGGAGAAGAGTATACGACGGAAGGAAAAAAATGTCAAAGATTGGACTATATATTTAAAAACAATAAAGCCGGCCTGCATAGCTTACAATCCACTTGACAGGGAGTTTGACGGTGATGTACAGTGACCCAAAAGGGCGGTTGCCTGTGCTGCGGTCGCCGATCAAAAAGAGGGAGTATGTCATGGCAAAGTACGGGGTGGGGGTATTCGGAATCGGTGATGTCGCGAAAGAGTATATAAAGGCGGTCAACAACAACCCGCTTTCAGAGGTTGTCGCAGTGGCGAGCAGGGACCAGAAAAAAACAGAGAAAAAGATACGGGATATGGGCCTGTCCTGCGGGGTGCTCAAAAGCTACGACGAGCTGGTGCAGAGGAAGGATATACAGGTACTCGTTCTCACGAGCCCCCATTTTCTCCATGCGAACGAGGCCATACAGGCAGCGCAGCTCGGAAAGCACGTTGTTTGTGAAAAGCCGATTGGTATGAGCTGGGCCGAGATATGCAGGGTCCGGGATGAGATACGGAAAGCCGGGGTGAAATTCCAGAACGGGCTTGCCCTGCGGTGGAACCCTTTTGTGCTGAATGTGAGAAACCTGATCAAAAAGGGTCTTTTTGGAAAACTCTTCTATATAGAAGTAGATTACTTTCACGGTCTCGGGCCATGGTGGAACGGGTTTACCTGGGGCGGCCAGAAAAAAAGCGGAGGGCCATCCGCGTCTCTCGTGGCAGGCATACACGCAGCCGATATGCTGCGCTATCTGTGCGGCGAGATAGCCGAGGTCCACGCGTACGGGACACGAGGGCACAGCGACGATTTCGAGTACTGGCCGTCGTACATCGCGACGGTGCAATTCAAAGACGGCTCCATCGGAAAGACGAGCTGCAGTTTTGAAATCGAATCACCGTACCTCATGAACTTCATTTTGCACGGCTCGAGCGGCTCTGTTGTAAACGACAGGTTCTACTTCAAGGATACTTTTCCGGGGCAGATGGGGTGGCAGCAGTTCAATACGATCATGCCGGACAGCCCATCTGTCTCTCACCATCCATTCCGGCATCTCATCGATGACTTTATGAACTGCGTCGAAAGCGGCGGCGATACGGTGCTGAATATCGAGGAAACGTTCAAAACCCATGAGCTGTGTGTTGCGATCGATCGGGCGATTGAAACGGGCGAGACAATAACCCTGCCCCTGCCGACCGATATGATGTCCCTATAATTTTTACAGGAGATACAAAAAATGGGTAATTTTCCCAACCTTTTCAAGCCGATTACAATCGGAAACTTCGAAGCGCCGAACCGTATTTTGCATGAACCGACGGATATCAGCTCGTCGCATGCCGACGGGTCGGTAAGCACGCTTGACATCCATCATCATGCTGGGATTGCGAAGGGTGGTGTCGGCATCGTTATCGTCGGCGCGACCTCGCCGGATGGAGAAACCGGTAGACCGACCGTCAATTCCCTCGTTGCGGACAACGACAGGTATATCCCGGGGCTCGCGCGACTCGCGGATGCGATACATAGGTACGGCGCGAAATGCGCGGTTCAGCTCATGCATCCGGGCAGGCAGGCCGCAATCCCGCGGTACAACACAATGTCGACGAACGATATGATCATAAAGGTGCCCTGGTCAGCCGGTCACGAGGTGATCTATGCCACTGCCGAGGAGCAGGGAAAGCGCGCGCGTGCAATGACCATTGAAGAGATCATCGATATGATCGACAAATTCTCCGATGCTGCCTGGCGGGTGCAGCAGGCGGGATTCGACATGGTCCAGCTTCACGGTGCCCACGGCTACCTCATCGCGCAGTTCATGAGTCCCTACACGAACCGGAGAACCGACAGGTTCGGTGGCAGTTTTGAAAATCGCATGCGATTCCCGCTCGCCATTATCGATCAGATACATAAGAAATGCGGCTATGATTTCCCCGTGTCTATCAGGTACTCGGTGGATGAATGGATTGAGGGCGGCCGCAGTCTCGAAGAGAGCATCGAAGTGGCGAAGCTGTTTGAGCAGGCGGGCATTACACTGCTCGACCTGAGCCAGTGTATCACCGAAACACCGGGTGCGGGCTTCGACCCCATGTACTACGAGCAGGGTTGGACCATGTACGCATCAGAGGCGATAAAGAAGGTGGTGAAAACCCCGGTCGTCAACAGCCATACCCTGCGCGACCCTGAGTACTGCGACAGAGTGATTGCGGAGTGTAAAACAGATCTGGTCGGCCTGTCGCGGCAGCTGCTTGCCGACCCTTTCTGGCCGGTAAAGGCATACAACGGCAAGGTGAAAGAGATACGCAAATGCATATCGTGCCTGACCGGCTGCTGGCAGGATTCGATGCTCGCGAAGAAGCATATTGCCTGCGCCGTCAATCCCGCTGTCGGAGATATGCGGTACGAACATATAAAAACAGCGGAAAAGCCGATGAATATCGCCGTTGTCGGCGGCGGTCCCGCCGGTATGGAGGCGGCGCGGCTTGCAACTATCAGGGGGCACCGGGTTGTTATTTTCGAGAAAACGAGCGAGCTCGGCGGGGCTATACTAGGATGCTGCATGACGCCGGGAAAGATCAAGATGAAGTGGTACGCGGACTGGATCAGGATTCAGATAGATAAACAGAAGGTCGAGGTGCAGCTCCGTCATGAGCCAGCTCTCGAGGAGCTGAAGAAGTATGATGTTGTCGTCAATGCGACGGGCGCGAGCTCGTATATTCCGGAAGTCGCCGGGATCAAAAAGGGTTTTATCAGCCCGTTTGAGGAGGTCATCGCCTGCCCGAAAGCTACCTGTGAGTTTTATCCTGGCGATCGAAAGCCGAAGAAGGTGGGCGAGCGGGTTGTTGTGTGGGGTGATCACTTTGCCGCGGCGGATACTGCTTCGTATCTCGCATCCATCGGGAAGGACGTCACCATTGTGACGGAAAATGCGCAGTTTGGTTCCGGAATTGAGCCCGTACACATGTACGTTCTGAGAAAACGGTTCAACCAGACGGATGCGGAAGCATTGAGCTCGAAACCCTTCAAGTTTCCGGTCAAAGTGCGTACCAGTTCTTCGATATACGCGGTTGATGGAAGCCGTGTCATGATTGCGGACGGCAGTTTCAATAAAGACGAGCTCGAGGCAGACGACATTGTAAGCTGTCTAGTCAGGCCCAACGACGGTTTATACAAAAAATTAAAATCAGCCGGTATCAAGGTCGTGAACCTGGGCGATTCCGTAAGCGTGCGAAACCTGCATTATGCAGTGAAAGAAGGCGCGAATTTCGGACTGACTATTGACGGAAATCAAATATACAATGGCAACAGGTTCGTGGATGAGGTATCACTGGAAGTGAAGAGCCAGTTTTAATCTTGCTGTAGCAAGACCTGCACTGCAGGTGATATAGCTAAATTTAGCTTGACGGGTGTTTTGGGCGGGTATATTCTGATGTCCACACGGAAACTATTTTAGTTTCAAACATAAAAATTTTTCAGGAGGTAGTTTTTATGAAAAAGAAGCTTGCGTTACTCATGGTGTTGATTTTCGCGGTTTCCTTTGCAGTACTGCCCGCATTTGCAGGCGGTGGTGCAGGCAAGGGAAAAGCCGGAGGAGAGCTCACCGTAGGAGTTGTCATCCCCTATGAGATCGGCTGGTTCACCGCGTTTCACAAGGGTTTCGAGCTTGTTGCCAATCAGGAAGGGGTAAAGCTCAACTGGCAGTACAACAACT
>CAZGJW010000117.1:0-9557 GCA_964525675.1 uncultured Spirochaetota bacterium | reverse complement strand
TGGATCAGGTCAATCCGCTCAGCGAGCTCACACATAAGAGGAGACTGAACGCTCTCGGTCCAGGAGGTTTGTCCAGGGAGAGAGCAGGATTCGAGGTTCGGGATGTGCACTACTCCCATTACGGGAGAATGTGCCCGATTGAAACACCCGAGGGACCGAATATCGGACTGATTGTTTCGCTCTCGATATACGCCCGGGTGAATAGCTATGGTTTTCTTGAAACGCCGTACAGGATAGTTGAAAACGGAAGGGTTACGGATGAAATCGAATACCTGACTGCAATGGACGAAGAGAAGTATAATATCGCGCAGGCGAGTGCACTAATAAATGAGAAGGGTGAATTCACAAATCCCTATGTTGCAGCGCGGCACAAAGGGGAGTTTTTCACCGTAACGCCACAGGAAATCGACTACATCGATGTTTCTCCCAAACAGATTATCAGCGTATCCACGGCTCTAATCCCGTTTCTCGAGCATGATGATGCGAACAGGGCGTTAATGGGTTCAAATATGCAGAGACAGGCAGTTCCTCTGCTCAATCCCGAGGCGCCGTATATCGGCACCGGTATTGAGAAACTTGCAGCGGTGGATTCTGGGGTGGTTGTAAAAGCAGATCGGACGGGCACCGTAAAGTACGTGAGCTCTATAGAGGTTCATATTAAACCCGACAAGAGCGATGAGCTCGATAAATACCAGATAATAAAATACAAGCGTACAAACCAGGACACCTGTTTCAACCAGAAGCCCATCGTGAAAAAGGGGATGCGTGTTAAAAAGGGCGATGTTATTGCCGATGGACCGGCAACAGATCAGGGTGAGCTCGCGCTCGGGAAGAATGTGCTCGTCGCCTTTATGCCCTGGATGGGATACAACTATGAGGATGCGATTCTCATGAGTGAGCGGGTTGTAAAGGATGATCTCTTCACCTCGATTCATATCGAGGAGTTCAATGTCGAGGTCAGGGAAACGAAGCTCGGCATGGAAAGCATAACGCGTGATATTCCAAATGTAAGCGAGGAAGCATTTGCCGACCTCGATGAAGAAGGAATCGTGCGTGTCGGTGCGATTGTCAGGCCCGGTTCTATACTAATAGGAAAGGTTACACCGAAGGGCGAGACGGATATAACACCGGAGTATAAGCTTTTAAACTCGATTTTCGGTGAAAAGGCAAAAAACGTAAAGGATACATCCCTGAGAGTACCTCACGGTACCGAGGGCACTATCGTCGATATTCAGCGACTCCGGCGTGAGGACGGAGACGAGCTGTCGCCGGGTGTCGAAGAGGTCGTCAAGGTCTTCATCGCCAAGAAGAGAAAACTCCAGGAAGGAGACAAACTTGCCGGAAGACATGGAAACAAGGGAGTCGTCGCCCGGGTGCTTCCTGAAGAGGACATGCCCTTTCTTCCCGACGGGACTCCGGTTGATATTGTACTCAATCCCCTCGGTGTACCGTCACGGATGAATCTCGGCCAGATTCTTGAATCCAATTTAGGCTGGGCTGCGAAGGAGCTTAACACACTGTTCAGCACACCCGTATTCGAAAGTGCAACGAATGAGCAGATTGAAAACTGTCTGAAGGAAGCGGGCCTGCCCCAGAAAGGCAAAATGACCCTTTATGACGGGTTGACCGGAGAGCCCTTCGAAAACGAGATATCGGTCGGTGTTATCTATATACTCAAACTCGCACATCTTGTAGACGACAAGATACACGCACGTTCAACAGGCCCTTACTCTCTCGTCACACAGCAGCCGCTTGGCGGCAAGGCACAATTCGGCGGCCAGCGGCTCGGTGAAATGGAGGTATGGGCGCTTGAGGCGTATGGTGCAGCCAACAACCTGCAAGAGCTATTAACCGTGAAATCAGATGATATGACCGGCCGCGCAAAGATCTATGAAGCAATCGTCAAAGGAGATAATATTGCGATGTCCGGTATTCCAGAATCGTTCAATGTTCTCGTTCAGGAACTCAGGGGACTCGGGCTGGATATTACTGTGTTCGACGAAAATGATGATCAGATTCCTTTGACCGAAAAGGATGAAGAAATCATTGCTAATCGGACGATAAAGGTGATCGGTCGGAATCCATAGGCAGGTGAACTTTCAACGGTAAAAGGTTCAAACCGACACGTGCCGTATGGTTTTTACCTTATTTTATTATGGTATGGATAAAACCATAGGCAGGTGAACTTTCAACGGTAAAAGGTTCAAACTGACACGTGCCGTATGGTTTTTACCTTATTTTATTATGGTATGGATAAAACCATAGGCAGGTGAACTTTCAACGGTAAAAGGTTCAAACTGACACGTGCCGTATGGTTTTTACCTTATTTTATTATGGTATGGATAAAACCATAATTCAGCACTTCGCATACGTAATAATGGAGAGGTGTACATATGAAAAGTCTGAGTGAGTTTGCAAAGATTAAAATCAAGCTCGCTTCACCGGATCTCATCAGGAGATGGTCATACGGCGAGGTTAAAAAGCCAGAGACAATCAATTATCGGACCCTGCGTCCGGAACGGGACGGCCTATTCTGCGAGCGGATATTCGGTACAACCAAGGAATATGAGTGCTACTGCGGAAAATTTAAAAGCATAAGGTACAGAGGCGTCGTGTGCGACAGATGCGGAGTCGAGGTTACCCATTTTAAGGTGCGAAGAGAACGGATGGGACACATTGAGCTTGCGGCACCGGTATCACATATCTGGTACTACAGGAGCGTGCCCTCTCGAATGGGATTGCTGCTCGACCTTACCATGACCGAGCTTCGCAGCATACTCTACTTCGAAAAATATATTGTTATCGATCCCGGCGACACCGATCTCAAAAAGATGCAGTTGTTGACTGAAGAGGAGTATAACGAGTACAGAGAACGATATGGTGTCAGTTTCACCGCGGGTATCGGAGCAGATGCGATTAAAACCCTGCTTGAAAACCTGGACCTCGATACTATTGCCCAGGAGCTGCATATCACGATGATGGAAAAGGGCCCGAAAACAGATAAAAGAATTCTCAAGCGGCTTGAGATTGTCGAAGATTTTAGAGATTCTGGAAACAGTCCTGAATGGATGATCATGGATACAGTCCCCGTCATTCCACCGGAATTGCGTCCTATGGTTCAGCTTGATGGAGGCAGGTTCGCAACTTCAGATCTCAACGATCTGTATAGGCGTGTGATAAACAGAAACAACCGGCTGAAGCGCCTTATAGCTCTTAACGCCCCTGAGATCATCGTTCGTAACGAAAAGCGGATGCTTCAGGAAGCCGTTGACGCCCTGTTCGATAATAGCAGGAAGAAACGAGCGGTGCGCGGGCCGGGAAACAGACCACTTAAATCGCTTTCCGATATGCTGAAGGGCAAACAGGGGAGGTTCAGGCAGAACCTTCTCGGTAAACGGGTCGATTATTCCGGCCGCTCGGTTATTGTTGTCGGACCAGGCCTTAAAATGCATCAGTGCGGGTTGCCGAGTCTGATGGCAATGGAGCTTTTCAAGCCATTTATTATGAAAAAACTGGTAGACAAGGGTATCGTTTACAATATTAAACGGGCGAAAACGATGGTGGAGAGCCGCGCACCGGAAGTATGGACCGTACTGGAAGAAGTGGTCAAGGAGCATCCAATTTTGCTGAATAGGGCCCCGACCCTGCACCGTATGGGTATCCAGGCATTTGAGCCTGTTCTGGTCGAGGGGAAAGCGATACGTCTACATCCGCTCGTATGCCATGCATTCAACGCCGATTTCGATGGTGATCAGATGGCTGTGCATGTGCCGCTTTCTCTTGAAGCGCAGATCGAGTCATGGATCCTCATGCTCTCTTCAAAAAACCTACTTAATCCGGCGAACGGGCTACCAATTGTCGGTCCGACTCAGGATATGGTCCTTGGTATTTACTATCTGACAAAGGATGACCCGGCAGTGGATTCGAAAAAGATAAAGTATTTCTCGTCTATCGAGGAGGTTATAACGGCTGTTGAAAACAAGGTCTGTGACTACCACGATCGAATTCTTCTCAGGCACAGGGGAGAGAGGATTGAAACGACGGTCGGACGGGCATTGTTCAACTCGATACTATCGGAAGAAATCGAGTATGTAAACTACTCTCTCGGAGAAAAAGAGCTCAATGCACTTGTCAGCTCCTGTTTCGATAAAAACGGCGCCTCTGTCACTGCAAAAATGCTCGACGCGATAAAGGAAATCGGATTCACCTTTGCGACTCGATTCGGTATAACAATCGGAATGGAGGATATTAAAGTCCCCGCTGAAAAAAAGAAACTGCTTGAAAGGGCTGAGAAGGAAGTCTCGGAGGTGTATGAACAGTACAGGAATGGTCTCATCACCAATGAGGAGAGATACAATAAGATTATCGATATCTGGACTGCGGTTAATGAGAGAATAGCAGACACAATGATGGATAATCTGAAAAAGGACCAAAACGGTTTCAACCCCGTGTATATGATGGCCCATTCAGGCGCACGTGGTTCAAAAACACAGATACGACAGCTTGCGGGAATGCGCGGGCTTATGGCCAAACCGTCCGGAGAAATCATTGAACTTCCAATAAAATCAAACTTCAAAGAGGGCCTGACGGTGCTGGAGTACTTCAACTCCACGCATGGCGCACGAAAGGGTCTTGCCGATACGGCCCTGAAAACAGCGGATGCAGGGTATCTTACGAGACGGCTTGTCGATATTGCTCAGGACCTCATCACCACCGAAGAGGACTGCGGCACAATAAACGGGATAGAGATGATTGCGTTGAGGGAGGAAGACAATATTATTGAATCTCTCTATGACCGTATTGTGGGAAGGTATACCGTCGACAGAATAAGGGATACTCGAACAAAGGAAATCATAGTAAATGCGAATGAAGATATTACGGAGGATATTGCCCGCAGAATTGAAAATGCCGGAATAACCAGGGTGAAGGTGAGAACTGTACTAACCTGTGAATCTTCTCACGGCGTCTGTGTAAAATGCTACGGTAGAAACCTTGCGAGCAAGAAAACCGTTGAAATTGGCGAGGCTGTGGGTATCGTCGCTGCTGAGTCGATAGGTCAGCCGGGGACACAGCTGACCATGAGGACGTTTCATATAGGCGGCACTGCAGCACGGAAAGCGGAGGAAAATACGGTAACCCTTGATTATCCGGTGTATGTAGAGAAAGTCGAGGGAAAGATTATCGAGAAAGAGGGCGGGAGACGCGTTCTACCGCGAAGAGGGACAGTTGCGGTAAGACGAATATTTCGTCAGTATGCATCTGACGATATTATCATGAAGGTAAAAAGTGGCGATTTTGTTGAACCCGGTCAAGTCGTTGCAAAGTCAAAAAAGGAGAAAGAAGATATAATAGCACAGAACAGGGCTGAAATAATGCGGAAAGAGAGGTCGGTTTTATGCTTGGGTGAACCCTATGTAGTAAACGTCAAAATAGGTTCGGAGTTGCTCGTCAACGAGGGTGATATCGTCGAGTCGAAAACTTCGCTTACCAAATTCGACCCGTTCTCGGAACTCATTCTGACCGAGCATTCGGGTAAGGTCCAGCTTATTTCAATTGTCCCGGGAACGACAATGAAACAGGAAGTCGATGAGGTAACGGGCGTTATTAATAAGATTATTCTCGATTTCCAGGACGAGCAGCTACAGCCGAAGGTTGTTGTTGTGGACAATGAAGGTAATGAGCTGGAAAGCTACAACGTACCGGGCGGCTCATATCTCACCATCGAAGATAACCAGGATGTAAACGCAGGCGATGTCATAGCCAAGATCCCGAGGGGGCAGGCTAAAACAAAGGACATTACCGGTGGTTTGCCCAGGGTTGCAGACCTCTTTGAGGCACGGAAACCGAAAGATGCCGCGGTTCTTGCTGTTGTCAACGGAACGGTGAAATTCGGGACCATTGCCAAAGGGAAGCGGGTTATTATTATTGAAGACGAGAACGAAGCTGAGTATAAGCACTTCATTCCGCTCGGAAAGCATGTAACGGTTCGCGACGGAGACCAGGTGAAAGCGGGTGACCCGCTCTGCGAAGGAGCCGTTAACCCCCACGATATTCTCCAGATCAAGGGAGAACAGGCCCTGCAGAGGTGGCTTGTGAATGAGATACAGGAGGTGTATCGACTGCAGGGCGTAAACATAAACGACAAGCACATAGGCGTGATTGTGCGGCAGATGCTGCGAAAGGTCGAGATTGTGGATGTGGGGGATACGAATTTCATCATCGGCCAGCAGGTTGACAGGTTCAGTTTCAGGGATGAAAACGTGCGTGTAATTAAACTCGGCGGAAGCTCCGCTTCTGCGAGGCCTGTTCTTCTCGGTATAACGAGGGCCGCTCTCAATATCGATTCTTTCTTATCAGCGGCGTCCTTCCAGGAGACCTCACGGGTGCTCACAAATGCCGCAATCAAGGGGAAGGTCGACAACCTGAGAGGCCTGAAGGAAAATGTTATAATCGGTCACCTGATACCGGCCGGGACCGGCATCAAGGCCTATAAGAATGTAGAGCTGTACCGGGAGGAACCGGGTGACCTCGAAATGCCCGAGGAAATAAAGGAGAAGGTCGAAGGACGCGTGATCATGCGGAAAGAAGAGGTCGGTGGCGCAGTATATTGACCGTATTGTTGATTACCGGCGGTTTCCCGTTTTTTTCTCCCTCTGACGCATCCCATGCATAGTTTTTTCGATGATTTTATACGCCCGACCTATCTTAGTAATGCATCCTATGCATGATACCTGTGTAGTGAACAGCCCGGTATAACCAGTGTGAATTCATAGACGAATTACTATTGACGCCTGAGGAGATAAGCAGTATATTTACGCGACTGTTGCATTAGAGGAGAGTTATGCATGCCGACTGTGAACCAGTTGATCCGGAAAGGCAGAGAAAAACAGATTAGAAAAACAAGCGCCCCGGCCCTTCAGGCATGTCCGCAGAGAAGAGGGGTGTGTACGCGGGTAATGACGTTTACACCAAAGAAGCCAAATTCAGCCCTGAGAAAAGTCGCCAGGGTGCGACTCAGCAACGGGATAGAGGTTACTGCCTATATTCCGGGGATAGGTCATAATCTTCAGGAACACTCTGTGGTGATCATCAGGGGCGGTCGTGTGAAAGACCTTCCCGGTGTGCGGTATCACATTGTCAGGGGCGCGCTTGATACACTTGGCGTTGAAAACAGGAAGAAAGGGCGCTCAAAGTATGGCGTAAAGAAGCCAAAGGCATAATTTTTAATATGTAAAACGGTAAGCAGGTTCTTTTTTGATGCGCAAGGCGAAACCACCGGCGGCGTCGGAGAGGTCCCTTGAACGGGTGCCGGTTTTATGTAAAAACCGGCTTATTTTTTGCGCGCATCCAACCGGCTTTTTGTAGATAATCAATGCATAAAACAACATACATGTTGTATAAAACAACATACAATGGAGACTGAATGTGCCAAGAAGACATGTAACGAAAAAACAGCCGCTTGTTCCGGACCCACTGTATAATTCAACACTGGTTTCCCGGTTTACAAACAATCTCATGAAACGTGGAAAGAAGAGCGTTGCACAGAAAATATTGTACGATTCATTTGCTATTATCGGGGAAAAAGTCGGAAAACCTCCGCTCGAAGTTTTCAACAGGGCAATTGAAAACGTAAAACCCGATCTCGAGGTAAAATCGAGGAGGGTTGGAGGCGCAACCTATCAGGTGCCTATCGAAGTACGGTCTGAACGGAAAATCGCTCTCGCCATACGGTGGCTTATCACATATGCACACGCACGGCACGGAAAGTCTATGGGCGAAAAACTTGCGGATGAATTCATCGACGCCTATAACAACACCGGAGCGACGATCAAGAAGAAAGAAGATACAAGAAAAATGGCGGAAGCAAACAAGGCATTCGCCCATTACAAGTGGTAGATTGACGGAGCAGACGAGAGGTATGATGCAGAAATTGGAGAAAAATAGAAACATAGGCATAATGGCCCATATTGATGCGGGGAAAACAACGCTCACAGAGCGTATGCTCTATTATACCGGTAGAAAACACAAGATCGGTGAAGTACACGACGGCGATGCCGAGATGGATTGGATGGATCAGGAGAAGGAGCGGGGGATAACAATCACCAGCGCTGCAACGACTCTATTCTGGCGTGATCACCGGGTGAATATCATCGATACTCCCGGTCATGTGGACTTTACTGCCGAGGTTGAAAGAAGCCTCCGTGTTCTCGACGGCGCAGTTACGGTTTTTTGCGCGGTTGCAGGGGTGGAGCCACAGAGTGAAACCGTTTGGCTTCAGGCAAATAAATACAATGTGCCGCGATTGATATTCATCAATAAAATGGACAGGAAAGGCGCGGATTTTGAAAATGTGCTCGAGATGATAAAAAAACGTCTCGGCGCACGGGCGCTTCCCGTGCAGATTCCATACGGAAGGGAAGAAAATTTCAGGGGTATCGTCGATCTGATAACTATGAAGGCGTATATATGGAACGAAGAGGACCTCGGGTCAACTTTCGCGGAATCCGAAATCCCGGAGGAGCTAAAAGGAAAAGCAGCTATCTTTCGTGAGCAGCTTCTTGAAATACTCAGCGATTATAATGATGAGTTTATGGAGTTATATCTTTCCGGGGCTGACCTCGATGAAGATCGTATTCGAAGGGCCATTCGTATGGCGACATTGTCCGGAAAAGTATTTCCGGTCTTATGTGGTTCCGCATTCAAGAACAAAGGTGTGCAGAGGCTGCTTGACGCTGTTGTCGAATACCTTCCCTCTCCAGTGGATGTTCCTCCTGTCGAGGGGGTGCTGCTCAAAACCGGTAATAAGGCTATCCGGAAGGCGGATGTGTATGATCCGTTTTCAGCTCTTGTTTTCAAGATTATGACAGACCCCTATGTAGGGAAGCTTGTTTTTTTCAGAGTGTATTCGGGCAAAGTTTCTGTCGGCGATATGCTGTACAACGCCGGGAAGGACAGAAAGGAACGCATAGGCCGCATCGTGCAGATGCATGCTAATAAAAAAAATGACGTAAAAGAGGTATATGCCGGGGATATCGCCGCTGCTATCGGCTTTAAGACTGCGACAACGGCCGATACGCTGTGCGATATACAGAATCCAATCATTCTGGAGGAGATGGATTTTCCGGAACCGGTGCTGTCTATTGCAATTGAACCGAAATCGAACAGCGATCAGGACAAGCTGGGAGTCGCTCTGCACAAGTTGTCGGAAGAGGACCCAACCTTCAGGGTACGCACTGATGCAGAAACCGGGCAGACCGTTATTTCCGGTATGGGCGAATTGCATCTTGAGATTATTGTTGACCGTATGCTGCGGGAATTCAGGGTCGAGGCCGTCGTCGGTCGGCCTGAGGTAGCGTACCGGGAGACAATCAGGCGACAGGCACGTGTAGAGGGGAAGCACATCAAACAGTCGGGTGGTCATGGTCAGTACGGACATGTTGTCATGGAATTTGAACCACTCGATCAGGGGGCGGGTTTTGTGTTTGAAAACAAGGTAGTCGGCGGCAGAATTCCCAAGGAATATATATCTTCAATAGAACACGGCATAAGAGATGCAA
>CAZGJW010000116.1:0-9585 GCA_964525675.1 uncultured Spirochaetota bacterium | reverse complement strand
TTTGTAATTTATTGTGGCAGAGATATTTAGAATTTGCAACTGTAGAAGATCAGTTTAAATACACATTCCGTGCTGTTGCTTTCCTCTTTTGCAATAGAAAAGTTATACCTATAATTTATTAAATCGTACAGATTTCCATCAAAGTCAAAGATGGCTTTCTTGATTCTGTGTGTACTGTCGATGAAGGAACTTCAGGGGCACGTTTTCAAGTGCCAACCTAACAAAAATTTGAGCCCGTCACGCACTGCCGACGAGATGCTGTAAGTTCAAAGGAAGCTGGTTGAGTTGCCGGACCTTGTTGCCGTATTTGCCAAGCGTCTTTTCCACCACAACATAATCGAGCCCCGGGATAACAACTTCGTCCCACCTGTTGCCGATGCCTCTCACCGCAATATCGAGCATGTTCACGATCTGGTTCCCGAGAGGCTCCTCTGATGCAAGCGTAATGGCGCCGTAAAACTCGTAGGCCTCGGTATACCCGGCATTGTGAACGCCCGTGTACGGCTTTTGCCTTGCAAGATCAACCGATATCCCGTATCGTTTGTTTACCTCTTTCTCCCGGTTCCGGTAGTATTCTACAATGGCCTGCTCGACTTTTTTTGCGGGCAGGTTGTTCTTTGCAACGTCCGTGAAGGCTCTGAGCCCTTCGCGGTAGGCCTCCTCCACGAACACGATCCAGAACTTCTGGTCATCGGTTATCTTGCCGGGGTCATCGACGGCCACAACAGAAACCCGGTTGCATCCGGTAAGGCCGTCCCTTCTCGGCGCCACCCCTATCGAAACAATATCGCCCTCATTAACCCTGTAGTTCAGTGCCTTGGATATGAGTGACCGGTTCGCCTCACCGACTGTTACGATGATGTCGAAGCTGAGCTCGTCAACGCCCAGCTCGTATGCCATCTCATAGCCCCACCCGGCGATCTGCGTATCGTACATGCCGGGTTTCACAACCCCGACCATGCCCTCTATCAGGGTGTCTGCAATCAGGCAGGCTTCCTCGACAAGTTTCATCTCTATATCAGATTTCTCGTATTTGACTTTATAGTACACTTCCTGCGCATCGATAACGCGGTCTTTCCCGCCAAGATAGTTCTCCAGATATTCGTAGATGCTTACCGGGAATATGGCACGGGGTGTTAAAAGGCCTATAGAGTCGGGCTTTTTACCGCATGTCTCCTCGACAACATCCTCGAAATGCTCTGCATCTATCGGATAATCCTCGTCAGCGAGCTGAAGCATCTGTATCTTGTGGACCTTTGCGTTCGACCTGCCGGCAAGCTGCTCGGCGACATACCCACCCTCGAGTCCTGCAAGTATGTGAAAACCGTTCTTCCCGATTATCCCGGCAACGGATTCCACCGTTATGTTTGTGTTTCCTCCGAGGTACGGAACATCCCCGTTGTAGTGTTCGTTTGAGAATACGATCCCGCACTCGAGGCCCTCTTCCTGCAGCCCTTTCATCACCTTCTTCTGCCGTGCATCAAATTCCTCAGGTCCGATCCGGTATTCTCTGTCAAACGATGGTGCTTTCTTCATTACTTCTGCTATGTACCGGGCTTCCCGCATCCACTGCGTTGTTCTCATAAAAACCTCCTTAAAAATTAAATAATGCATAGGCAAAGGTAGAAAATACTATATATTGATATTGATTCGCAAAAATTATTTTTGGAAATCCACTAAAAATGGGCTCCTTGCCACAATCCAGTAAAGAAGTTTCTGGCAGTACTCCCGATTACCCTGCTTTTATATCCGCCTTCCTGAACTATTAGGGTCGGGAGCTTGAGTCTTCCTATCAGCTTCCCGTTACTTTTGAAATCTTTACTGGTCAGGTTCCAGGAGCCGGTCGGGTCGCCCTTTACCGTATCGAATCCGAGGAGCACGATCAGGAACGCGGGGCGAAATCTCTCAATGAGCTTGAGCGATTTTACAAGCACGTCTCTGTACTGCTGGGTAGCAATGTTCTCTGGAAGGGGGAAATTCACGTTGTAACCGCGCCCTTCATCCTTCCCCTTTTCGTCCCTGAATCCGCTGAAGTAGGGATAGGCAAAATTAGGATGTCCGTGGATTGAGATGGTGAGCACGTCCCGACGGGTATAAAAGATGTCCTGCTGGCCATTTCCATGGTGGTAGTCTATATCAAGCATTGCTACACGTCCATGACTGCTCAGGAAGTGGGCTGCTATTGCACCAGAGTTCAGGTAGCAAAATCCTCCGAAGGAACATCGCTCGGCATGATGACCAGGCGGACGCACCAAGGAATAGGCAAGCCTGTATCCTTCCAGTATATTCATCGCGGCGGTAAGCGTGCAGTAAACAGCACCCCGGGCAGCAAGGAAGGCATTGCGGTTAATCGGAGTGAAGGTGTCGATGCAGTAATAACCTGCCCTGACTGCAAGCTCTTTCGGAGGGCGGGTCTGGTTTCGTATCGGGAAGACGTAAGGGTATATAGATCGATCAGGTTCCATGCTCTCTGTGAGCTTCTTTAAATAGTTCAGAAATTTAGAATCATGAACCTGGTATAGATATTTTTCGGAGAATCGGGCTGGGGTCACCCTTAAAAAGATACTCATTTTTTCAATCTCATCGAGAATTGCTGGTACTCGTACTGGCGATTCGACGTAACCTCTCACCCTTACGTGATGGATGGCATGCTTCTCATTCACCACCAGAATTATCCTCATGTCATCCGGTATTCGTTTCTTGGTTGTAATGATGGGTTCAGGCTTGAGGTAGCGTGGTGGGCGAAGCTTCACAGGATCATCCTTGAAAGATTTCACAACCATCTCCACATAATCCTTGGGGCATTCATCTGTGTACTTCCTTTCGAGTATTGCCCGAACGATCCTCTTGGCCTTATCCGATCGTAACCGGACCTCTTTGCCCAGTGGATCAAAAGCAAGGTATGGAGTGTTGTCTTCATCGAGGGTCAGGGGAGTTTCGTATTTTGTGTTTGCAATTGGTCTTGCGCCGTACTGCTCGTAGAATCGAAGTCTAGCCCTGTTTTGCCTGCGTAATTCAGGATCATGCGAGAGCTTCGGATCATCAGGAAGGACCTCAAAGAACACCCCAACACATTTAAAGCTCTCTGCCTCCTCACGTACCCTCGCATAGAGGGCACCCCCGATCCCCCTACCCATCGACTGCATTCCAGTTGCAATGTAGTCCAGAAAGCAGAACTTGAGGTTGGGTTCATGAGAAACGAGAGCAAACCCTTTCACGTTCCTTTTGCTGTCTTCTGCAACGAAAAGGATAGAGCGAAACCGGTATTTCAGCGGGTTGGTAAGCTGGTCGGGAATTACAGCAATCTTCTCCTCAGAAAGCCCGGGGAACTGAGCACGGAGTATATGCTGTACCTGCTCTACGTCCCTGCGGTTTGCAGGAATAACGGTATCGTAAATTTTACGGATCCTGAACATAGTTTAAAACCTCACCTGTCAAAAAGCACAGGACATTTTGATTGACTGTGAAATTAAAGGTTTACCCTCATTAACTGAGAGCCTTGACAAATATAATCTTATCATCGCCCCGGGTGTAAAAATTTTGAAGGACAGCCTCCTGCCTGTAGTCGTATTTCTTATAAAACGTCCTTGTTGAATCATACATGGAGCGGGAGGAAGTCTCTATGTATACGCGGCATCCGCCCATGGAGGAGATTAGCCTCTCCGTTTTTTCGATAAGCATCCTCCCCACACCTATTCTTCTGTGATCGTTATTAACCGCTATCCAGTATAGGTCAAAGCTACAGGCAGTTCCAGGTATCCTTCCGTAACAGGTGTATCCGATTGTTTTTCCACCATACTCAGCAAAGAGGAAATGGTATCCGCTTTTCTCCCCTCTGATCAATCTCTCTGAAACCAGCCCAGCGGCGATTCGAACCTCCTCTTCTGAAAAGAAACCTGATGAGAAAACGATCTCCCGTACGGCTTCCGGGTCCTCATCTCGTATTTCTGTTCGAAACTGCAGATCGCGTATTATTTCTGCAGGGTGCCCTGCAGGAAGATTTTTTATATTATTATTAAAACAGAGATCGTCTTTTTCCATGTCTGGTTGCCTTCTTCATGTTACCTTCCACTTTGCTTTTCACTTTTTTGCCTGTGAAGCAACAGGAAGGGTTAACGAAAACTCCTGGATCGGAGCTTATGGGAAATTATAGGGCTGTTCAGGATTCGCTTGATCATCTCCCCGTAGCTCAAATGTGCCCTGCAGGCAGCAGCCACGAAACCGCTTGAGGGTGAGATGCATGGGTTTGCATTGATCTCAAGAACATAGGGATTGTTCTCCCCGTCTATCCTGAAGTCCACCCTTGCATACCCGTTGAGCCCGAAAGTGTCCCAGCAACGCAGGGAAAGGGCTTTCAGTATTTCAAGGAGGGGTTGCTCCTCACTGCTGAAGTCAAAACTTCTCTGTGTGTTCGCATACTCCGTTGATCCCTCATCCCACTTAGCACGGTATCCGAGCACCTTTGGGTTTTTTTCCGGGAAGTGTATGAACTTCATCTCGGCCGGAGGAAGCACCTCCACCCCCATACCTTTTGCCAGGAGGGAGAGGTTAAATTCCCGTCCCTCAATGTACTCCTCGGCGAAGTACAAACCTCTTGAAGAGAGGTTTCGGCACTCAAGAACCTCACTGAGATCATTGGGCTTTTTTATTAACACCACCGATTTTTCATCGATCCCGGCAGAGGCATGCTCCCAGATTGACTTGATGATGAACCGACGCTGCCTGAAAGGGCTGTCTGATTTGGAAAACATAATGTTACCGTCAACACTCCATTCCGGCGTTGGGATACCTGCCATTCTCATCAGCTTTTTTGCAAGAACCTTATTCGAGGTAATATAGATCGATTCAGATGAGCATCCCGTGTAGGGTAATTTAAGGTAGTCAAAAACGGTTGGAGCAATGTATATGAACTGCCCCTCCCCCTGGAGCGGCTCTACAAGGTTAAAAACAATCCCGGGGTTTCTCTTTTTAAGGGAGGTGGCTATGGATGAAATATCATTGGTACATGCCACCTTATCTACTTTGTGGTTCAACTCTTCGAGGCTTTCTGTAACAGCCTTGACCTGCATAAGAGTATCGAGATCATCCTTCGATGAATCCTTCCTTACCTTCGTATAAAGCACTGCAACAGTCATATGCTTTCTTCAGCTTGATCGACGGGACCGGCCTGCCTGAAGGAGTCAATTCGGTTGCCAGAATCGACCCTCTTGAAAGATCCTTCCAATTCGCCAGAGCAGATCCAATTCTGGGAACCGACCCTTTCGAGGGATTCTGCCCATTTCTGGGGGCCGAACTTTTCAACGGGTTCGACCTTTTTTTGCGAATCGACCCGTTCAAGGGCGGACTCCATGATTCTTCCTATGAGTTCATGGTAACTTATCCCCGAAAGACGGCAGAGTATAGGGAGGTCTGAATCAACGGGGTTCAAACCCGCAAGAGGATTTACCTCCATGAAGTTTGGTTTACCCTTTTTATCAAGGCGTATATCAACTCTTCCTGCATCCCTGCATCCAAGACACCGCCAGGCCTTCAGGGCAACCTCCCTGCAGGCTTCGGCAATAGGTCCAGTGGCCACCCTGTACTTAACGGCTTTCCTGTAGTCCTTCTTGTTCCGGTAGGAGTAGGTCTTTTGCACTGATCTAGTTTTGAATAGTATCTCCATGGCGTGTGGTGCCTCGGCCTTCTTCCCTGTTCCAAGTATTCCAACCGTGAATTCCCTTCCCGGGAGGTATTCCTCCAGAAGCACGGGCTGCCTGAAACGCTGAAGAAGCCCTGAGCAGACGCGTATCAGGGTTTGTCTGTCAGTGATCTTTGAAGCAGTATCGATTCCCTTTCCTGTGCCCTCTGCGACAGGTTTTGCAAAGAGGGGAAAGGGCAGGTTGAGAAGTTCGAGCTCGGCCGTATCCTCTATAACAATGAAGTCAGGGGTCGGTAGACCGCAGTCCCTGACAATATGTTTGGTCATACCCTTGTGGAGCGTGATTGATAGTACCATCGGGTCTGAAAAGGTGTAGGGGATGCAGTAGGCATCAAGAAGGGCAGGAACCTGTGCTTCTCGCCCGAAACCGTAAAGTCCTTCGGCGATGTTGAATACAAGGTCCCATCGCCGACCTTCAGAAAGCAGAGTTGCAAGAATCTTGATGTTCCCGATCCGTTCGACCTCATAGCCAAGGAGTTTAATAGATGCTTCAATTGCCTCAACTGTTTCACGTTTATCGAACTCTGCCGTCTCCTCTTCTTCATACCCCTGCCTCAGATAATCGCTTTGAAGATCATAGGTGATCCCTACCCTCATACGATCACCTCCTCGAAGTGGGTAGTGAAGGGTAGATTTCCCTTATCGAGCCCTTTGTATCCGGGGTTTGCCGGATCTCCCGGGTCAGGGTATCTGAAGGTAAGGCCTTCGTAGTTTCGCAGCAGGAGGTAATCACCGTCGCGTCCGAGCACGTACTGAGGGTTAACGGGGACCTTTCCTCCACCTCCCGGGGCGTCGATTACGAACTGGGGAACTGCATAACCCGATGAATATCCTCTTAGACCCCTGATTATCTCAACCCCTTTCTCTACCGATGTCCGGAAATGGGATGAACCGCTGATAGGATCGCACTGGTAGAGGTAGTATGGTCTGACCCTGATTTTTAAGAGCTCATGAACGAGTTTGGCTATGGTCTGGACGCTGTCGTTTATCCCTTTAAGCAAGACTGTCTGGCTGCCGAGCGGGATCCCGGCGTCGGCAAGCCGGCCTGCTGCCTCTGCGACCTCTGGAGTTAGCTCTTCGGGATGAGTGAAGTGAATACTTATCCAGAGAGGATGGTACTTTTTCAGCATCTTCACCAGAGATACGGTGATGCGCTGGGGGAGAACAACAGGGGCTTTTGTCCCTATTCTGATAAGTTCTACATGGGGGATGCGGCGCAGACTGGCAAGGAGGTACTCGAGTTTTTCATTTGACAGGGTAAGGGGATCACCCCCTGAAATAAGAACATCCCTTATGGACGGGTTTGATGCAATGTATTCTATCGCCCGCTCCCAGTTTTGAGAGTGGCATGGCCTTTTCTCATTGTTTCCCACAAGGCGTGAGCGGGTGCAGTAGCGGCAGTATACAGAACATGATGTTGTGGCAAGGAAAAGCACCCTGTCCGGATAACGGTGGATAACCCCGGGTACCGGGCTGTCCTTATCCTCCTCGAGGGGATCATCTGATTCCCCGAATGACCTATCCTGCTCCGAAGTTACAGGTACAACTGCCCGCCGTATTGGATGCAGGGGATCATCCCTGTCGAGCAGAGATGCGTAGTAGGGAGTGATGGCAAAGGGGAGCATGCCGTTTCCGAACGTAAGAGCCGCCCTCTCATTCTCGGATAGGTTGATGAGCCTCTCAAGTTGCGATAAACCTGTGATCCTGTTTTTAAGCTGCCATTTCCAATCATCCCATTCAGATAGGGTGCTCCCCGGGAAAAAGCGGGAGCGGAAGATGTTTGTCCTATTGCTTGCACCTATCGGACCTGAAACCCTGTGCTTAAACAACCCGGGTCCCGGCTCTTTTCCACCAGGCACATCAAGGGGCAGGTAGGTTTCGTAGGGTATATTGATCTGAAACTCGGGGCTTACGCTCAGACTACTGGGAGGTTCTGAGTCTTCAGGGTCCTGTGTGCTTTTCACAATTGTTGAATCTTCCTGTATGGTGGGGACAGGGGGAGGTTCGACGTCCTCCTCGGAAGGAATTGTTTCAAGAGATTTCCGTGAGCTGCGGGTTACGGTTGACTTTTTTTTATTTGTCTTCTGGTTCATTGAGGAATGAGTGGCGTAGGTCATTTTTTCTTGCATTGACTTTATACTCTCCCTGTCTTCCTTTTTTATAAAAAAGATCGGTAGAAATCTTTGTATTAAATAATGATATTTTTTTAAAATCTGTCAATAAAAATTTTTCACCTAAATAAATTAGTGGAGGCAGATCGATGAAGGTAGGATGTTTTGCTCTGGTTGATCCTTTTCAGACTCTCGATCATCAGCTCAAGCGGATTTCTGAAATGAGGTATTTTTTAACTTGATTCATTTTAATTCAAAGATGCAATAACAGCAGATAACGTTTCCGGGTTTTACAATGTTTGACGCAGTGTATATGCCGTGTTATACGTGGTTACGAAAATTTTCCTTAATAACTTCCTGGTTTTCTAAAAGATACTTGACGGCTATGAAATAGTGTGGATTTCCTTTTAAAAATTCAATCCATATGGAAGTATCGAGAATGATCATCTTTTTCGATTAATAGACCGAATTTTAGAAGCAGATACATCTTCATTAAAGTGTAAACGTTTGCTGAACCAAATTAGGATTAAGCGCCCCCATGGGGGCGTAACACCAAGTGTTAACGTTTGGTGGACCTTCTTAATGTCCTAAACCAGTGTTAACGCTTGGTGGACTTTGTGACCTGGCTGTCAGTTAGTAAATTTTTTTCAGTTCTTCTTTCATCGTTTTCTCCAGATAAACTGTGCATAAAAAATTAGTTAAAATAGTTTTAAATTTTGCAATAAATGATGTATGATACCCTTTTCCGCCCAAAAATCACCTGCCTGGTATGTGGTGAAACGCCTACATATCCGACATTTATGCATTTTGTGTATATTGGGACTCGCTGGTTAGTTGTGAAGGATGCGAGCTTCATTCAGACGGCTGCATGCAGGCTGATAGTCCTTCTATAGTACCATACTTGAGATGCCACGTGTGATGCTGACAGTAGAGGATTTTGGTGATGCGAAGAGAAAGAAAGAATATACAGTGGGTTGGTGTTTTTTTTATCCTCTTGTTTCTTGCTCTCTGCTGCTCTGAGCGTGAAAGTGGAACCGATGATTTTGAAAGGGGCAAGACTCTCTACAATCAGCAGAGACTCGATGAAGCGCTTGTCTATTTTGAGAGGGTGATTTCGAATAATCGGAAGCATAAGCAGGCATATGTTATGGCTGCCAAGTGCTACTATTTTCTCGATCGTGAGACTGTTGCAATTCAAATGCTTGAGAAGATCCTCCGCCAATTCCCCGACTATGTTGATGCAAACTTCTGGTTGGGAAAATTGTACTATTTTGATGGTGAGTACGAGAGGGCGGAAAAACACCTGCTTGGAGTGATCGCTGAAGACAGCGGACATATTGATGCACGGTATATTCTTGGCGACATCTATCTTTATGAAGGTTCGTTTGAAAAAGCTCTTCTAAACTATGGTATCGTCGAGGATAGCATCAGCATTGCAGCGCTTTCCAAGATACGACAAGGAGAAATATTCATACAGTCGAAACAGTATGGGAGGGCGCAGGAAGAGCTGGCGTTTATCGACCGAAACAAAGATCTTCTGGATTATCGCGTACTTGACGAGGCGTACACCCTTCTATCAAAAATCGGAGCAGATGAAAGGTGATATTATAGTTCGACTGAACAGCATAACCTGTAAGGCAAAGAGGAGATCGGTATGAAAACTCATAAAAGAAAGACCGGGATATGTGTATGTTATGTGGTTTTAATAATATGTGTTTGCATTCTTTTAAGCTCCTGCGTCTCCTCCCGGATCATTTCAGAAAGCTACGAAGATAA
>CAZGJW010000115.1:0-9588 GCA_964525675.1 uncultured Spirochaetota bacterium | reverse complement strand
TCTGCCCCACCCGTGTGCACGAGCACCGGCTTGGGCTGGCTGAATGCATGCACGAATGCCTCTTCTGACTCGACAAGTATATCTCCTGTTGTTTGTGCTGCATAGACTTTAACACCGCATATCCCGGGAGATGAAGAAAGAATACCGATTGATCCCGCATTCTGCTCGGTAAGCGCGATATACAGCCCGAATTCGACGAGACTTTTTTCAAGGGCTATATTTTTCTTTTCACGAAGAGAAGCTGTATCGACAACCGGTTTTTTGTTGTTGGGCATATCGTATATCATCGAAAATCCGCCCCGCAGAGCGGCCTTGGAACATGTTTCCCAATCCTCTTTATACGAAAAACCGGGTTCCCGCACATGAACATGCGGATCAACAGCACCCGGTACAAGATACCGCTTTCGGCCTCCAACCTGCCCCTGAATTATTTCTGCATTCACAAATTCCGATATACTTCCCGGGCCCTCTATCGCCGAATATATTTCCCCGGACACAAGAACATCCCGTCTTACCCATCGGCCTCTTTCCGGAACATTGATGTCTTTCATCAGAATCATCTAAACATCCTTTACAACGGTTCCGCTGCTGTCTCTCCGGTACATGCTGAATTCTTCAAGCGCATCGAGAGCCTCGAAGGTGAAAACCGGTCCCTCTACGCATACACGATCTCCCGTTGAATCCATCGAACAGCTTCCGCAGATTCCGATGCCGCACTTCATCAGCCGTTCGATACCGGCCTGTCCTTTGATCCCCCGCGTCCTGAAAATATCACGTGCCTTTTTGATAAAAAGCTCCGGCCCGCAGACGAGCGCGTATGAAGGATTGGATTCCTCGATTATTTCTTCAAGGTGTTCCGTGATCAGCCCTCTTAACCCGAGTGTTCCGTTTTCGGTACAGTATTTGATGTTATCACCGGCAGGTGTCCCGGTCTGCTGAAAAATGGTCTCAATCCAGTCCAGGGATTCTGTGGATTTTCCCCCGGCAACAAACACAAAGTGTTTTCCCATTTGAAAGAGGCGTATCGCTGCAAACACTAGAGGCGAGCACCCGATTCCACCCCCCGCCAGAATATAGCGGTCATGTTGCAGGTCAAAACCACTGCCGAGCGGTCCGAGCAGGCCCACCGGGTCCCCCTTTTGTGCTTTAAAGAGAGCACGTGAAAAGGGTCCGCGCTGAATCAGTGAAAACCCGAGTGACTCGCCATCAAAAAACGATACTGAAAAGGGTTTTTGATCGATACCGGGAAGCCAGAGCATGTAAAACTGTCCGGGCAGCGGGCCGATGGATCCAGATTTGGTGGCACCATGTCCGACCTTTTGTCCTTTTACGGTAACAATGTTATGCGATTCATCAGATTGTTCTGACCCGAGGTAGAAAAAAAGTGTCCGTACCCCGGCATCCGATGCCTGTTGAATACGGCCGACAGGCATCACGGTGAAAAGCGGCCTTTTTTTTGGGGTTTCCGCTTGAAGAAAGGTAAATTTCTTTTTTCTGTGCGTTCGACCGACGAGCTCATCCAGGGTTTTAATGCCGTTTTTCTTCATAAAGAGCTCAAGAGCTCCGTTTACGGTTTTGAAGATCGAAAGGCCTTCGGTATATACACCACTCCCAATACCGAACAGTACCGCCCCGGCCATAATGACCTGTAGTGCGCCGTTCACATCGGCGATACCACCTGTTGCAATAATAGGAATGTGCACTGTTCTGTACACCTCATATATACTCCGTACGGTAAGCGGGAGGATAGCATCACCGGACAGGCCGCCCGATCCGTTAGCCAGTACCGGCGCGCCCGTATGAATATCGATCACCATTCCGGGTCCGACAGTATTCATGATGCACAGGGCATCAGCCCCTGCATCCTCCGCGCTGCGGGCAACCGCCTGAAGCTCAGGTGTATTTGCGCTCAGTTTGACAATAACCGGTTTTTTCGTAGCGGCCTTTACCTTTTCTGTGATTCGTGCTGTATGAACAGGTGAGTAAGAAAAGGGAGAGCCGAATTCGTCAAGTACATTTGGGCATGAAAGGTTGAGCTCTAAAAAGGCGCATTTCAGCCTGGCGAGCCTTTGAGCAATTTCGGAAAAATCATCGGAATGCTCACCGAACAGAGAAATAATGAGGGGGAAAGTGACCTTGTTTTCATCAAACCGGGAAACGAATTCGTCGATACCGGGATTCGAAAGACCAACCGCATTCACGAGCCCCCCACCCCAGTCGAACACGACAGGTGCGCGGTGCCCCGCCCGTTTTTTCGGTCCGACTGACTTGGTGGTTACAAGACCTGCACCGCATTCATACACCTTTTTCAACGAGGCGAGTGAAACGCCGAGTATGCCTGAGGCCAGCACCGCCCTGTTTCGCAGCCGCACACCTAAAAAATCAATCGAGAGGCTCATATTATTTCCACATCACCGGATTTCAAGATCCTCTCACAGTATCTGCACCTCAACACAAGCGGGTCTTTTGTACGGATTGTAAAGCAGGTTTCAATATCCTCTCTGTTGGTGATGCAATTCGGATTGGGACATCGAACAATGCCCCTGTACTCGTCAGGGAGCTCTATCTTACGTTTTTCCACCAGTTTTCCTTCTCTGATTATGTTTATGGTTGCCTGCGGTGCTATGAGGGATATTTTATCGGTTTCATCCTTCATGAGGTATTTGTGTTCTATCTTGATAATATCCTTCTTTCCGAATTTCTGACTCGAGAATCCAATACCGATGGTAAGTATACCCTTGTTTTCAAGGCCGAGTATCTCTATGACTTTCAATGCCCTCGTGCTCGGAATATGATCAATAACAGTTCCGTCACTGATTGAATAGACCTTGTAGGTTTTCATGTGCTCTCCCCTCCGTTTTTCTGCTGTATGGATCCGGTGACAAGCCCGAGCACGGCCTGTCTGACCGGAATGCCGTTATGTGCCTGCCTGAAATAAATTGCATTGTCAAGAGAATCAACGGAGGGTGCTATTTCATCAACCCGCGGGAGAGGGTGCATGATCTTTATGTTACTGCCGAGAGTTTGTATAACATCTTCCGTTATCCTGTAGTATCCCGCAACCTTTTCATACTCCTGCATATCACCGAATCTCTCCTTCTGTATCCTGGTTACGTAGAGAACATCGAGTTTTTCCTTTATATCTTCCAGTTCCTCAAGCTCCCGGATCCTGGAGCCGTTCTCTTTGATCTCGTCGACTAGATCGTCCGGCGTTCGTAAAATTTCAGGTGATATAAACCAGAGGCTGGTTTGAAACAAAGAGAGCGCGTAGGAAAGCGAATGAACCGTCCGTCCGTATTTGAGATCTCCCACAAAGCCGACCTTTATTCCCGAGAGATCTGAAAACAGCTCTCTCATGGTGAAGAGATCGAGAAATGTCTGTGTCGGGTGCTGATTTGCACCGTCCCCCGCATTAATGACCGGTACATCCGCAACCTCCGATGCGAGCCTCGCTGCACCCTCAACAGGATGCCGGATCACGATTACATCACAGTATCCGGATACGGTCTTGATCGTGTCCGCAAGCGATTCACCTTTTTTCACTGAAGAAACATCTGCAGTAGCAAAGCCTACGACATCACCTCCCATGTACCGCATCGCCGATTCAAACGACAGGCGCGTTCTCGTGCTGGGTTCGAAAAAGAGCGTTGAGAGCACCCTGCCCTGCAGACAGTCTCGAAAACTGCCCTGTTTTACCCGAGATGCGGTTTCACTGATGAACAGGAGATCCTGCTTTTGCATATCCCGGATTGAAATGATACTTCTTCCCTTGAAATCCATATACCCCTCCCTTCTGACCGTACACACGGCACGTTTGATTGCGTTATGGTTTTATCGATTAGAATTCTGGGATTTTGTACCAGAATTTATTATAAACATTGATCTTTTTCCCACCCATAACCTGTTACGTATTGGAAAATTTCGGTAAAAATCATTAGGCAAGTGTTGGCTTGACCTTTTTTGATTGAAAGTTCACTTGCTTATTTTTAGATGTTTACTCAGGTATTCGATCACTGCTGATACTTCGGATACCACGGTTTTTTGTTTTGCGCGTGGCTACCGACTCGTAGTAGCCCGTGAGCCCGGCTTTACCAGAGGGAGACCTTCTTTACAGAGTGGACACGTATCAGGTGGATATACGGGCAGCGTCATCTCCACACAGAAGTAAAATGGTTCTTTCACCCTGAATCGGTCTCCAGATCGGTTGATTATCGATGAAAACCCTGAGACAAGACCCCCACTTTTTTCTATGACATCCTTTATTTCCAGAACCGAACCACCGGTCGTAATCACATCCTCGACAATATGCACCCGTTCCCCCTTTCTGATGGTAAAACCCCTGCGGAGCCGCATGTCTCCGTGCTCACGTTCGAGGAAAATCGCCCGCTTCCCGATAAGCCTCGCAACCTCATAGGCAACAACAATTCCGCCAATTGCCGGCGAGGCAATGGTATCGATATCCCCTTCTGAAATGTTATCTGCAATATCCCGCATAAACTCGACTGCAGCAGAAGGAAATGAAAGCAAAAGCGCGCACTGAACGTAGTAGGACGAGTGATTTCCGGAGCTCAACAGAAAATGCCCTTCAAGAAGCGCCCCTGTTTCTTTTAGAAGTTTCATTGCCCTTTGTCTGTCCATTATCCATATCCTTTATGGGTTTCTCGGACCATCGATAGATGGGAAAACCTTGCTTGATAACGTACATCAAAAAAAAAGCTTTCTCCTTACGCAAAGAAGAAAGCCTTTTTCCCCAGCAGCAGGGTCCAAATAATATCGTTGTTTTATCCCCATTTGAAAAGGGAGTATATCAAATAGAAAAGAAGGTGTCAAGTTTTTTCGTTTTTTCAGAAAGTTATCCGGAAGTCCGGCCTGAGGAGTCTCAATAGGAGGGCCTGCGCTGTATAGAGTCTGTTTTCAGCCTGCTGCAGTATAAGGGACCTGTCGCAGGTTATCGCATACTCATCAATCTCAAAACCTGGATGGACAGGCATATCATGCATTATATACACATTTTTGTTTTCGATTAGTTTTTTATTTATCTGATAGGGAAGCATTTTTTTTATACGTTCCTGTTTTTCATCTCTGTACTCCTCTTTATTGAAAAGCTCCATATTGATCCACGTGTCTGTGTAGACATACCTGCAGTTCGACACTGCATATTCGAGGTCATCAGTTTCAGTGAACAGAGGGGTGTTCCAAACTGTATGTCCCTGCTTTAATCCCTTCTTTCCCTGTTCGTTCCGGGATATCCCGTTCGTCTTTGCTACTGAGGATAAGATTTTTTTAACTTCATCCGGTACATGATCCTTCAGAGGTGTAACGAAGACGAGCCTGACACCGAGCTTTGCACCGACCAGCGCAAGCGAATTCGCGACATTGTTCTGTACGCCTACATAACAGAGGGATGTATCGAAGCTGCCGTTCGTTTCATATATGGTCATGAAATCGGCAAGCGCCTGGGAGGGGTGATACAGGTTACAGCACCCGTTTATAGAGGGTATCAACAGGGAATTTCCAAGTTCACGCATATCTTCGTTTTTAACAAGCCTGGCGATCACGCCATCGAATACCCGCGATAAAAAGGCAGCTTCATATTTGATTGGAGAAATGGCAAGGTTGCTCTTCTCCCAATCCATCACAACGGTGTCACCTCCGAGCCCCTTCATCCCGAGCTCGAACGCAGCCCGCGTCCTCGTAGAGGATTTTTGAAAGAGTAGAAGAAGCCGTTTGTGGCGAAGTGTATTACTGTATTTCAGGGGATTCTTTTTAAGAGCAGTCGAGAGCTCTATGAGGTCTTCCAGCTCTTTTTTGGACAGCTCATTCCCGGAAATGATACTCTTTTTCATATCTGGAATCTTGACACTGAAATTATCTCCCGAGCCGCAGGCTATCGGTCAGCACGCCTGCCCCGGTTGATATTGCCTTTTTGCATTTAAACAGGTTTCATCCTGCGAAATTGCCTCTGCTTTATTTCGGGCGCCTACCGGGAGTATGTTCCCATCAGCTCTCCGCTTGCAACGATATGTCCCTCAAGCGCTTTCAGAAGCTTCTTCTTTGTGAGCCCCGGACCGACATCGAGCTTTGTATTGAGTGCATACACCTTGAAGTAGTACCGGTGTGTGCCTCCTGGCGGACACGGCCCACCGTACCCGTGTCGTTTGAAATCATTGATACCCTGCAGTGTGCCGTCGGCAAGCTTCGGCTGACCGGGCACATTCTCCGGCAGTGATGTAACGGAAGCCGGTATATTGTATATTACCCAGTGCACCCATATACCCATAGGTGCATCCGGATCATCCGATATCAGGGCATAGCTCTTTGTTCCTGCCGGCCCCTGCATCCATGAAATAGGAGGAGAAATATCCTCTCCGTCACAGCTGTAGCGAGACGGTATCTTTCCTCCTTCTGAAAAGACCGTGCTTGTAACCGTTATCTCCATAGTTGCTCCTCCTTTCTTTTTTTCTATTGAATGAAGTTTGGTTGCGGATGGCAGAAAGAGGACAATCATCAGTGTGATGAGGAAAGCCTTTCTCATGGCACTATCCCTGACAATAGAGGTCCGATGAAATGTGTCTTTCCTTACATTGTACAGTCCGATACAATAATTTTCAAGCGCTATATTCGAACCTTCAGCCGAAAACTTTACGTCCGGATAAAGCCGCAGGTTACCCTTCCCGCTGCGGCGCTTGTTATCTGCGCAGCTTGAGAATATAGTAACCAGGATAATGATTTTAGACTTCCTGACCCCCTGTGGTGCCTGTTTTGTGCTGCATATCGTAGGCATCTATTTTTCGTTTAATGTTTTCCTCTGCCTCAAGATAGATCTCCTGTATCATCGGGTCGAAAAAATTGTACACCCTTTTCTCAAATGGGGTATCGAGGCGGTCAAGAAACCGGCGCTTGAAATCATCGATATCCTTTCCATAGATGTGATACGAATCGGCATGCCAGTTCAGCCGCCCGAGCTCTACCTTCTTCCCAGAGCCCTTTTCGATTTCCGCAGCCAGAATATCCCTGTTAAAATGAACGATACCGAACATATTCATAAAATTGGCGCCCCATGCGTCGTTGCTACGGAATCGGACATTACAGTTGAGATACCAGGTCTCCTCATCTTCCTCGACAATACGGTAGTGGAGCGATTGCAGGCATGGAGGGTCATAGCATGTCAGGTCGGTGTTCGGCATCCAGGTTATCATCTGCGCCTGCCGTGTGTATGGCTGTTCCAGAAGCTTTTTAATCACCGCATCTATTTGATTGATCCTGAATGGCCCAACGGTCCGCTGTTCGCTTTCCGGAGACATCCCCTCTTTCCAGGCCCCATAGTCGTGCAGGCGCCAGTGATAGGTGTATTCCCACCTGGTATCGTCAGGGTCATTCATGTTTTTCATCCAGTGGTCCTTTATACCCTGCAGCTCCAGTACATATTCCCGTAAATCTTCTATACCTCCAGGGAACGCCTTGTGTATCATCGGGTCGTTCCAGGGCTCCAGCACAGTAATATTCATCGTCGCGTCTATACTCGGCGGATCATCCGCCCTGTCGTACTGTGTTTTGATTCTGATTCCGTTTTGATGCAGGGTTACGAGTGCAGCTTCATATGCCTGCGCGAGCGTTTTTTCCTGCACATGCAGCACCGGTATATTCTTCATACACTGATCCTCGAATAATTGGTTTGAAATAATTAGATACAGTAAATGAGTGATTGATTTATTATAAAACCTTGGCTGTGATTTTGCAACAGCATCCGGGGTTGTTACCTACTTGGGATAGCGAATACAGCGCATTCATCCCGCAGGGGTACAATGAAACAGCATGACATCGCCCACATTGAGGAGTTTCGCAAGGCGGTCAGCCGGACGCTTTATAAAGGGAGATCTCTTGCCAACGGGAATACCGCCCCACGACACCTGTTTTACAACCTGAAAGCCGGTTATATCGAGAAGCCTCCTGAGAGTTTTTTTGGAGAAAAGATAGATGTGGTCCGGGATTGCCGACCTCCACCCGGTACGCGCAAACCGTGCCTGCATACCGTTTACATTCGGTGTCGTAATGACGACGTGCCCGGTGCTTTTAACGATTCTCTTCACCTCATTCAGCATTCCTTTCGGGTCAGGGACATGCTCGATAACGTGTGAAAAGTGCACGACGTCAAAGTAATCATCCGGGAACTTCGCTTCATGAAGAGTGCCGATGAAAATATCGAGGCCAAACTCCTTTATCCCGTACTCCGCAGATTCCCTGCAAATTTCAACACCCTTTGTACGCCAGCCCTTATCCTTCATGAATTTTAGTAAAAGCCCCGTGGCACATCCAATATCGAGAAATGTCCTGTGAGCCGTATCTCCCTGAAACAGATCGTCAAACTTTATATCCCGCAATCCGAGTTCCATCAAATGAAAAAAATTCTTCTGATTGCTGAACTCATAGTCAAAATACTGCGGTCCATACCGATGCCTCAGGTCTTTGAAAACAGGTCTCGGATTCTGATACACCAGGCCACAATCATTGCATCGTTTATACTGAAACCCGTCCATATCAAGAAGCATTCTGGCATCAGGACAGCTGCATATATTGCATTTAATCTGCTCGAGCGTTTCAGCCATCTGTTCCTCCGATAGAATACCTCAATAAGAATACTTCAATAAGAATACCTCATTGAAATTATCGGATAAAAAAGGAAGGAGTAAAATAACCGGTTTTGATCTGCTTTTATTCAGGGGGGATCGATTCCGCTCAAATACGTGAGAGCACTCTCGATACTGTTGAAAGATTTCAGGATTTTGGAAAATTCCATTGTTTCATATACGGAAAACACATCCGGAGTCATCTTCACCAGTACAAGATCGCCCCTGTTTTCCCGAATCTGTTTGATCTCCCGTATGAATACACCCCATCCCGAACTGTTGACATAATCAACATTCTCGAGATCAACAATGAACCTGTATTTTTTTCGGGAAAGCTCCTTTAAAAGTACACTTTCAATTTCAGGTGATGTTGTCGTATCTATATATCCTTCGGGACACAGTATCGCGATATCCTCATTATTCCCGTTATATGAAACTTTAATCGTTATCTCAGACAAAATGACCTCCTTGGTGTATTCAATAAATCCGAAGTTTTTCAGGGAGCCCTCTTCTCGAGTACAAATGCCCGCGCTTCATACATCATTCTGTCTATAAAAAGGGTATCCTGGTAATAAAACCTGTTCAGTATATTTTCCAACTCTGAAAGCGCTACCTCTGATTTTTCTTTGAACTTGTTCTGGTCATTTACATACCTGTTTAATTTGAACAATACCCTCTGCGAGCCGTTCACCAGGGCTTCCGATTTTCCCCGCGAATGGGGCGCTTCCTGGTATGCTCTGTATACCTGTGCGATAACATCCTCGTTGATTTCCGCCATGCACAAACTCCGATCGTCATTATGTACTCAAGTATATAACACGATACCATATCTTTTCAATTTATTCTACTTTTGTTGATTTTGCAAGAATGCCGTATTCCCATCCCGTATCAGAGAGTTTTCTGTTAACACGCACCCTGACCACATGCTTTTGCGCTCCGTATGCGGTTTGTATATACCGCC
>CAZGJW010000114.1:0-9691 GCA_964525675.1 uncultured Spirochaetota bacterium | reverse complement strand
TTCCAAATTATTCTCTATATCGAGCGAAAAATCCATTTTGGGTTTCTCTTTTTTTTCAGGCTAATCAACATCAAAACGCATATTTTCTTTGACAGTCGGACGGCTTACGGCGTTCTTACCCGGGGACATACCAAACTTTTATCCTGGTGTAAGTACCATCACGCGGTCATGACCCGAAAGGTCTCGAAGCACCTTTTTGACTTTCCATCCGTGCCATATGCCCAGATTTGTTACATCGTCCTTAAGGTCGGGGCTTATTTCAATGATAAGAAGGCCGTCCTGGTTCAGATGTGTTTGCGATTCAGAAAGCAGCACCCGGTACGCCGTCAGCCCGTCTTTGCCGCCGTCGAGCGCCTTCACAGGTTCGAAGCCTATCTCACGCTGCAGTCCGGCGATCTCTCCTGTTTTGACATACGGGGGGTTGCTCGCAATGACGTCGAAGCGACGTCCGGATAACTTTTTAAAGTAATCACTTTTCATAAAGGTAATTTTATTTTTGCCGAGAAGATTTTTCGCATTGCCGGCTGCAACACGCACCGCTTTCCTGTCAATATCAATCGCCGTAACCCGGCAATCCGTAACATGAAACTTTACCGATACGGCAATCGCGCCACTGCCTGTACCGACATCGAGCATCGAGGCGGGATGAAGCGCTGCTATCTCTTCTACCAGGGTCTCTGTTTCGGGCCGCGGAATCAGTGTGTTTCTGTTCACCTGAAACGTGAGGGAGTAAAACTCTTTAATACCGGTGATATAGGCCACCGGCTCTCCACAGGCCAGCCTTTTTTTAACTCTCTCCCACGCCACTTTTTCTGATTTAGTCAGTAAGTACTCCGGGTGGGCGAGAATAAACTCTTTCGGCCTTTTCAGCACAAACGACAGTAATGGAAGGATATCCGAATGGGCGAGGATACTACGTGATGCGGATAGTATATCAGATATATGCGTAGTCGTATTCAAGGGCATCACGTGCTCACTGCGAGACCCCGACTTTCTGCAGCCTCTCCTTCGCCTCGGCTTCGGTAAGGGCGTCGATGAGCTCGAAGAGGTCGCCCTCCATGATCAGATCGAGCTTGTACAGAGTGAGCCCGATGCGGTGGTCGGTCACGCGGTTTTGCGGGAAATTATAGGTGCGGATGCGCTCGGATCGATCGCCGCTTCCGACCTGACTCTTTCTCTGTTTGGCCTCGGTATCCTTGCGCTCGCTTTCGGCCTTCTCAAAGAGGCGGGCCCGTAAAACCTTCATCGCCCGTTCCTTGTTTTTCAGTTGAGATTTCTCGTCCTGGCAGGTCACCACCACCCCTGTCGGCAGATGGGTAATGCGCACGGCTGAATCCGTGGTATTGACATGCTGGCCGCCGTGTCCCCGTGCGCGGAAAACATCCACACGAAGGTCTTCGGACACTATCTCTATATCGGTCTCCTCAGGTTCGGGAAGCACTGCAACTGTTACAGCCGACGTATGAATTCTTCCGCCTGATTCCGTTACCGGAATACGCTGCACCCGATGCACGCCCATCTCGAACTTCAGCCTCCGGTACACACCCTTGCCGGAAATATTGAAAATAATCTCCTTGAAGCCGCCGACGCCGATCTCGTTGCTGCTCATGATCTCGATATTCCAACGGTTTTGCTCACAGAATCTGCTGTACATCCTGAAAAGATCCGAAGCGAACAGCGCGGCTTCATCACCGCCGGTGCCGGCCCGGATCTCCATCATGATATTCTTTCCGTCAAGCGGGTCAGGAGGAATGAGCGCAAGAAGCATTTTTCTCCCGGTTTCCGATTTGAGGCGCTCGAGGCTCTCTATTTCACCGTGTATCTCTTCCTTCAGCACCCCGTCATCGGTCGAATCGAGCATCTCCCGGTATTCCTTTATATCCTTCTCGACCTTTTCAAGCTTCATCATGTCATTGATGATCTTCGAGATGCTGTTAAACTCACGGGTCAGTTCGGCATACCGGGCTTTGTCCGATGAAGCTGCCGGATCAAGAAGCTTTTTTTCAAGCGATTTGTATTTTTGCTGCAGCTCCTGCAATGTATACACTCTGTTATAACCTCCGGTTCACATCCAGCAACTAGAACCCGCCTCTTGCGATGAGCTGTATTATGAATCCTAAAAATTTAGGGAGGAGAAGATACCGCACAAGGATAATTATGACAAGCGCAGCAAAACTGCTGATATCGAATCTTCCCTGTTCCTGCACCTTCAGGGCGTTTCGGATGGGACGGACGACCGGCTCGGAGATCGCGTACACCGCCGCAATGAACGGGTTGTTCGTTCTCAGCCGAATAAAACCAAAAATGAGCCGAAGAGCCACGGCTGCCATAAAAATGAAAAGTATAAAGTAGATGAATCGAAAAAGAAGGACAATAATAAGGGAACCGAACAGTGCCGGGGTGATGTGGCCTCTCAAGATAAGATTATACACAAGCTCCTGCAGGAGGTAGAGGAGATAGAAGGCGAGAATGGGGCTGAAGTCTATGGACCCTATTCGAAGAAAACGGACATTCGCAAAAAGCTTGAGGTACGGGTCTGTCAGACTGCAGATAAACCGCACGATCGGGTTGAACATATTGGGCCGAAGCCACGCGAAAAGCACCCGTAAAAATATCAGTATTATATAAATAGAAAAAAGCAGGCGAACAATATTCGCAAGGTATATCATAAAACCTTCCCGGTGTCAGATTTACATCAAATATAGCACCGATAAATAACGATATCAAAGGAATTATTGCTGTAAGGCAAGCCTTTCGGTCGGTCGGCTATACAAGTTTACCGATAGCCGAAGCAACTTACCGGTCGAGCAGAAGCCGGGCGAATTTTATGGAAAGAATCTTTGTCTTCGTGTCGTCAGCCCTCGACGGAACAACAATAGGGCAGCTTCCCCCTAATACCACGCCTGCAGCAGGCCCGCGCTGAAGGCAGGTAATACTTTTCCAGATCACGTTACCGGTTTCAATATTGGGCACGATGAGCACGTTCGCCCGGCCGGCTACACTTCCATCCATTCCCTTCTCAACCGCTTTCTTGTAATCGATGGCATTATCGAACGCGAAAGGCCCCTCGATAATGCAGTCGCCGAACCGACCTGTTTCTGCGTACTTCTTCATGAGAAAGGCATCGAGTGTCGCCGGCATTGCCGGCAGTTTCACCTTTTCAACCGCCGCAAGCATTGCAACACGTATCCTGCGTATTCCGATCCGCCGTGCCGCATCGACCGCGTTTCGCACAATCTGTATTTTGCGTGAAAAATTGGGGAGTATATTTATTGCAGCATCGGACATGAGAAAAACCCTCTTTGTTTCAGGTATTTCTAACATCCCGACATGGCTCAGTATTTTGTCGGTCCGTATCCCCCAGTGCGGATCCAGAAGCACGTGAATAAAATCTCCCGTCCCGACGAGCCCTTTCATAATAAAATCAGCTTCATTATCATGAAGAAGCGATGCGCCTCGCTCGAGTATACGGTCATCCGAAGCCTCAATAAACGTGAAGTCTTTTTTTATACCGAGCTTTTCGAGTAATTCACTTATTGTTTTGCGGTTTCCAACGAGTATGGGCTGCGCAATGTGTTCCTGCGAAACTGCAGCCACCGCTTCTAACGACGCAGTATCATAGGGGCGAACAATAACCAGGCGAGCGGGCTTCATGCCTGTGAACCTGTTGAGAACCGCATGCATATCGTAAAGATCACCGTCCTGCGCAGCAACTCCTCCTATTCGCTCTTCCATAAACATCTCCGCAAAATATCCGTCTAACAGATTAAGTACTACTCATGCCGCTACGGCGCCGTTACTGCTATTTTACCTGAACGGGACATCTCGATAATTCCGTGCGACTTCAGCATCCTGACCATGCCGTCGACCCGTTTTTCCTCCGCATGGAGCGCAAGAACCATCTCCGTATCGGAAACCGCAATCACCTGCGCGTTGAAAAGCTCGGCAACCTGAAGCACCTGCGGTATCTCCTTCGCCTTTATCCTGATTTTTATCAGGAGCAGCTCCATGGCTATGAGCTCGCCCTCCTTGAAATCGTGGAGCTTGATTACATCATCGAGGTTTTTAAGGCGCTTTTGTGCCCCCCGCACCGTCTCCCTGTCGGCATCGACAACAATAGTCATTCTCGATTTATCCTCCTCCTCGATTTCACCGGCGGCAAGCGAATAGATATTTATTCCCTCTCTGGCAAACGATTCGGCGATCTTTGCGAGAACACCGGGCCTGTTGTATACAAGACACGACAGCGTATGTTTCATCTTCTCCTCCATTTTCTGCAGACAGACCACATACTCCCGCTATTGACTAAAGCGGCAAAGCATTGCTATAATGTACTACACCAATCACAATTGTTCGATTACTTTATTGTAACCGGTCCGTATATGGCGCAAATTCGAATGAAAAGCCGGAATGAGCTGACGGGCTCGACATCCTGGAGGACTGCATGAAAGACGTAGAGAAAGAGGCCCGGGAATTCTGGGCAAAAAAAGAGGAGGAGAAAGGCGGGAAAGTTGCGTTTTACACCTTCGCCACCTATTTGGGAAGATGGTCCGATCAGAGTATGACACTTGGGGGTCTTGTATACATTATAAAAAGCAATATTTATTTCGAGGATTTTGAGAAGGAAAACTGGATTATGCGAATTGTGCAGCGGAAGAGCAAATATGAAAAAACAGAGTTCAGTATCGATATGAACGACATTTCAGAGACGAAGATCACCTCAAGGAACAGCGCCTTGAACTGCATCGAAGGTTTTATTGAGCCGGGAAACACGAAAACACTCGCCCCTCTCATGAAACTGCTCGCCAAACCCGTAGTGCAGATCAATCTGAAAAACGGCTCCGCCCTGTTTTTCGAGATCATGAAGGCGGGAGAATTCATCAACGCTCTTAATGCTGTGTAAAAATCGGCCACCTGTGAGCAGGTTGTTCAAACCTTACAACTCATCCTGCACAGCCATTACCCTTCATTCCGCACCAGAGCCGTAAACTTTTTTTCGCTGTATTCTTTGACTTCCTCATTCAACTGTTCGTACATGCGGAGGAGGTCTTTGGCCCTATCGGTAAGCACGGTATATCCTCCACCGGCCCCTCCGCGCGATCGCTCAAGAAGCTTGATCCCGAGATTCTCCTCTGCCCTTCCCAGGTGCACCCACGCGCTTTTAAACGACATGTTTAATTTTTTCGCAGCTTTTGAGATGGAGCCTTCTCGTTCGATGGTTTTTAACAGCGTGTACCTGCCCTCGCCGAAAACCGGCCTGCCCTCTTCTTCAAACCAGACCTTCACCTGTACGTTCATGGTACATTGTCCTGATTTCCAGATCGGTTATTCTAACGGAAATAATACAAAGATGTCGAATTATTCGATGCGCAATTACTCATACACCTGCTATTCCAATCTTACGGATTATCGATTCATCACAGAGTGTTTTCTAGTTCATCGCATTCCGACAGCAGCCCTGATGACTGCAAAGCCTTCATCTTCCATCGCCCCGGCAACCCTGTTCTGGAGCTCTTTGCCCGGCGTCAGCGCAACCATGTACCCCCCCATGCCGCCGCCGGTAAGCTTTGCGCCGAAGGCGCCTTTTTTTCGTGCGAGGTCGCAGAGGTATATCAGCTTTTCGTGGGAAAGCCCCATATCGATGAGAATGCTGTGATTTTCGGTCATGATCTTCCCGACGGTTTCAAGATCATATGCTTCGAGTGCTTTCTTCACACCGAACGCCTGTTCGGTGATAAGCTCAAGTTTCTTCCTGAACCCTTCGGGGTCCTTTTTCTTCTCCCGCTCGACGAGCTCGTCGAGCTTTCTCGTGTCCGCAGAAATGCCGCTGTTTCCTAAAACTACCTCAACCGGCCTTTCTACCGTGATTTTCTCAACTATCTTTTGTTCTTTCTTTCCATCCCTGAGCTGAAATAGCATCAGGCCGCCGTAGCAGGATGCCGTATTGTCAACACCGCTCGGTTCACCGTGATAGGCAAACTCCCCTTCCCAGGCGACATGGTTGATTTCGTCTATCGACAGGCCAAGATCAAACTCATCGTTCAGCGCGCGCGCAAGCGACACACAGCCTGCCGCGCTTGCCCCTACACCGCTTCCGGCAAGGAGGCTGCCGCCGAGGGTTATTCTGATAGGTATTTTATCCATGCCCATCACCTTCAATATCCTGTTGATCGATTGTACCTGGAGTTTTTCCTTGCTCTTCTTGTATCCGGGCACTTCTTTTCTATTGTCTTTCAGCACCCATCCCTTTCCCTCTGTCCGTTCAACCGTTGCTGCCGTCTCATAGGGTATAGATGAGACAACAGCAGGAACACCTTCAAGAACGAACTGGTCGCCGATCAGTATCGTTTTCCCGTATCCCGTTCCTCTTCCCATGTCTTCCCTCCTGTTTACGCACCAGCGTTTTTTCTATTCTCCAACCTGCAGCCGCCTGAATCAATGCTATTCTTTAATCACCGTCTCCATCTCCTCGATCACCTGCGCCTCCTTCCCAATGTCGACGGTCGTTGCTGCGGTAAGGCTGTGGCACGCGTCGGAAAATCCTCCAAGCCGCCTCGTCGCCTCAGGTAAAAGCACATCAAGGCCCATTCTTTTTCCTGCCCTGATCATTTTTTCCATTGCAGGCGGAACACGCATTGATATCTTTACCTGGTTTATTTCAATATCGCCGAACCCGGGAATAACGTTGGGTATTAACTGAAATCCGGCAATATACTTATCTCTATCAATAAAATCCATGCGCCTGATTGCATCGCAGAATGCGCCCACCATTTTGACACCCATAGGTGAAAACCTGTTGTGGAGGTGAAACCACTGTATATTGGGCGTATACCGCATTTTCCCGTTTTCAAGCCGCCTGATTTCATTTATAAACAGCCTGTCCTTCACCTTTTTAAGGTTTTTGACCATCGTGTCAGATTGGGGAGAAAATCCTTCGAGGCAGACCTGTATGCCTGTATTAGGACCGTTCTCATAGTACCCGGCTCCCCCTAAAACATCCAGATACTCCTCAAAGGCATCACCCGGCATACCTCCCTTTGAGGTGTGAAAGATATACCGCTTTCCCTCCTTTTCAGTCTCATCGATCTCGACTCCCCCCTGTTTGACCGCTTCTAGTGCTGCATTCAGGTTTTCGCTGACGAGCTCGCCGTCGACAAAAAACTCATCGCCGACCGCGCCGAGCACCGCAAGATACGCAAGGTCGCTGTTTTTTTTGTCCATTACCTTCGAAAACAGGTAACATGTGGTTGAAGCCGAGATGTCCCTGTCCCCTTTCAGGCCGAAGAGGTCCGGGTCGAGGTTTAATACCTTTGGGTCCCCGGATTTTTCCGCAACATGATGATCGAGTATGACAACGAGGTTTTCCCCTCTATTCAGCTCTGCGAGAAGCGGATCGATCCTGCCGGCAAAATCGGCGAACACCAGGAACGCGCCCTCCATGCCGAAGATTCTTTGTAATACTGCGGGGTAGGGTTTTTCAAGCGCGATACGTGTAACGGCATAGCCTTTTCTGACGAAGGCTCTGGTTAAAATTGCACCTGAGCTAATTCCGTCTGTGTCGTTGTGATGAAAGAGATAAATTTCCCGCGCAGGCCATCTCTCCATCGATTTCAGCGCATGTTCCATTGCATGAAGAAGACCGGTGAGCATGGTATTTCCTGTATTCAAAAAAAAAGTGCAACCCGGATGGTTGCAAGCCGCAAGGCTGCATACTGCAGATCTAAATTACTCACTGTGAGAACAAAATTTCAAGCGGAATCCGGAAAACCAGGACATTATCTGTATCTATATCCTGCACATTCTTTTTCCGGAAACCTCTACAGTTGATCCACCCCTATTGCGTCATACAGGTCGTAGAGGGCCATGTTGTAGTTGTATATTGCGCTCAGGTACCCGAGCTGGGCTGCATTAAGGTTGAGCTGGGCGTCCTTGAGCCGGGTATTTGAAATCAGGCCGTTTGCGTAGCTCTCTTTCGAGGTCGCAAGAAACTTGCCTGCCACTTCAACGCTCTTTTTTCCTGACGCTATTTTTGCATTTTCCTGTTCGAGGCTCAGGAGTATGTTCTGGATCGAAAGGCGTATACCGCTCTCGATAGAGCCGACACCGGTTGTGAGACTTTCCGCATCGAACCCCGCTTTCTTCGCTCCCGCATTTTCGCTGCTCCACGGCAAAAGGGCGGAAAGCGGCATCTGCACGCTGACGCCGACGGTCAGCAGGTCGGTCCAGGAGCCTTTACCCGTGTATCTGTTTTCACCGGTTATCGAATCGTACCCGCTCTGCACCGAGTAATTCGCAAAACCCGCAATGGTGGGATATTTTGCCCGGCCTGCAAGGCCTTTCTGGTACTCCGCCGCATTGATGCCCGAACGGTACTGCAGAATATTGTAGTTGTTCTTCATGGCTGTTTCAACAAGCTTATCACGCTCAAGGCTGTGATACTCCGGTTTCAGTTCGCCGAGGAGCTCAATGTCGTACTTTTCTCCACCCTGCTCTTCGATACCGAGAAGATTCATCACCGCGAAAATAGCAAATTTTACCCTGTTTCGGGCTGTTATAACCTCGGGCATGAAATTCTCGACATCTGATTCTGCGCTCAGCAAATCCAGCTCGGAACCAAGCCCGGCTTCAAACCGTTTCTTCGCGATATCGAGTGCCTCCTGCTTGTTTGCGAGGGTCTCCTCCTGAACAGAAACAACCTCCCTGGATAGTATATACCCGTAAAACGCCCGTTTTATCTTTACGATAAGCGAGCGTTTCTCCTCTTCGAGATCCAGCCTGGCAAGGCTCATCCCTTCCTCGGCAAGCTTTATGCCGGTTTTTATCTTTCCGAATGTATAAATTGCCTGCTGTGCGCTGAGCTCCAGCATAATGGGGTCCTGTGCTGAAAGATACATTCCCGGGATGGTCACGGGGGCCTCGCCGAGATCGAATGTCATCTTGGGCTGTTCGAAGAGATGCGAGTACGATACTGATGCCGACACACCGGTGTACCGGGCTGCTTTCGCACTCGCCAGGTCGGCGCCGGCCGATGCCACTTTGAGCATCTTCTGCCTGAGGCTGCTGCTGTTCTTGAGACCGAGACCGATTGCCTGCTCGAGTGTGAGCGTGATCGTTTCAGCCCCCAGGGCCATCGGAAATAAAATCACCGCTAAAAAAACAATAAGCCCTGTAACCCGAATATGTACCTCTCTTTTCCATATCGTTTTCTGAATTCCTGCCGTCATATGAGACTCTCCTTTTAAGTAACTTCTCGCGAAGTTACTTTATGATATTCGGTCCGAGGGGACGTAGCTACTTCTAAGTAACTTCTCGCGAAGTTACTTTATGATATCTGGTCCTGTAAAGGATCGGTCCGAGGAGACGTAGCTACTTCTAAGTAACTTCTTCTAATCCTCATTCTGAACCTTCCCCTTTGAAAACAGGTTGTACAGAGTAGGAATGATAAAAAGAGTCAGCAGTGCCGAAACGATCAGCCCGCCGATACTCACAATCCCCATCGGCTGCCGCAGTTCGGCACCTGAAGATCCGAATCCAAGCGCGAGCGGCAGCATTCCCAGAATAATGGCCGATGTCGACATGATAATCGGCTTGAGCTTGACCGGGCATGCCTCCAGCAGAGCCGACCTCGTGTCTCTCCCCTGCCTTTTCAGCACGTTCGTATAATCCAGAAGCAGTATGGCGTTGTTTACCA
>CAZGJW010000113.1:0-9734 GCA_964525675.1 uncultured Spirochaetota bacterium | reverse complement strand
CTGTGGAGGATATGTAATGCCTGTTGAGAATGTGTACCAGAATATATCGAACATACTGCAGCGTATTGAATCGATCAAGAGGAGGTTCGGCGTCCTCCCTCCTCAAGGTCAGGTTCTCTCAGGACAGGGTACTGTTGAACAAAACGTTCAGGCACAGGGCACCACAGAACCAGAACAAGTTTATGAAAAACAGAAAGCTTCAGCTTCATCCGATTTGCAGCAGGTTTCATCCGACAAAACGAGCTTTGGAGAAACGCTTGAGAGAAAGATAGTGGAAATGGATGGGCAGAAGCCGGCAGGTATTCGCGCAGAAAAAACAAGCGCGCAAACAGTAGATTCATCTGCCAGCGCTCCCGGTGTAGATATATACGGCAATATAATAAAAACGGCGTCCGATCGATTCGGGATTCCGGAATCATTGATACAGGCGGTCATAAAGCAGGAATCCGGTTTCAACAATTCTGCAGTTTCTTCGAAGGGGGCAATGGGTCTGATGCAGCTGATGCCGGAAACGGCAAATTCCCTTGGTGTGGAAAACCCGTTCAATCCTGAGGAAAATATTCTAGGCGGTACCCGGTACCTCGTCGATCTGTTGAATCAGTACAACGGCAACCTCAATCTTGCATTGGCCGCGTATAATGCCGGACCGAACAGGGTTGAAAACAAAATTCCCGGGATCTCCGAAACGAAAGACTTTATAGATTCCGTGTTGAGACACTATCAGAGGTATCAAAAATTCAATAAAGAGGAGTTGTAAGTGAGTCTTGCATCGGCCGTTACAAATCTTCTTAAAATCCTTTTCCTGATTCTCCTTATAATTGTCATTATTCTCGGGGGTATCTACTGGTTCGATCACCTGGGTATTATTGACTATAAAAAAATAGTTGGGCCGTTCGGCAAGTACCTCCCTGCCTTTCTGCAGCGAGGAGAAGTTACTGAAGAGGATCCAAAGTTGCTGGAGAAGGAATTCCTGGGAAAGAGGGGGGAGGTCCTCGATGCACGGTCCTCTGAAATCGACCAGAAAAAAGATGAGCTTGAAAAACGGGAGCTCGGGCTGAAAGAGAACGAGGCAAAACTGACTGAGGAGGCAAAGCGTCTTGAGGAGGAGAAAAAAGTTCTAATTGAGAAACAGCGTGAATACGATAATTATAAGGATAATATAAAAAAACAGGCTGAGTATTTTACAAGCATGCCGCCTGAAGCGGCAGTGGAAAGGCTGTCGAAGCTCGATGATCTTTTGATAATTGACATTCTGAGACAGATCGATCAAAGTGCCGCAGAGACGGGAAGTTTCTCGATGGTTCCCTATTATCTCAGTCTTATGGATCCCGAGAAGGCTGCAACGGTTCAACGGAAGATGACCAAAGTGGGTGCTTTACATGATGATTCATAATACCTTTCAAATTACCGATGTTTTTCCGGTACCCGTCAGGGAGGGTGCCAAAAATACGTACCCGTATAGCGGGGATGATTTTGCTTCAATGCTCGCCCTGTATTCCGGTAGCGATTCCAGCGGACAAGCCGGGCAGGATACAGTCCGTGTAACAGAAAACGTTGTACACGGTGATACGAACACTAAAACAGAGGATATGGGAAAAGAGGGGAGTGGGAGCGAAGCTGAAGGGGAAAAATCGTCTTCTGGATCTGTGAATACAAAAGGACGGAGAAAAACGGAAAAAGGTCAAGACTCTCATAGAAAAGTTAAAGCGGATGTCAAGGGCCAAAAAAAAGCTTTGAAATCCGGTGATGCGAAGGCCAAACAATTAGAAAAGAAATTGAGAATGGGCATAAAAACGAAAGTGACGGCGACCGGTACGGCACGGCGTGAAGCAAATCTCGTAAAAGATGAAAAAGTTGCAGGTACGTCTGAAAAAACGAAGACTCATAATGGGAAGGCTGTTAAAAGACATATTCGTGCGTTTAGAGTTTCCGGTGACGGACAATCACTTATTACAACAAAACTAAACAAGAAAAAAACCAGGGTGAAGCTTCCCATTTTGCAGGCCTCTTCGAATAAAAACAATAACCGGGCGGTAAAATTATCAAAAGCCGGGAAAAGACTCAAGAAACAACAGTTAGGGCAATCGGCAAAGTCGCACAGCTTGGGAGCTCGGCATAAAATCGAATCGGCGCTGTTTGACAACAGTCAGGATACCGCGAAGTTACAAAAGGTGGTAAAAACGGGAGATACCGTATCGGCGTTTCTCAAATATGAGCATTCCGCGCAGAACGTGGATATGAAAACCCATTATCAATTCCAGAAAATTGCCGATGGGAATTTTGATGAGATTATCAAGCAGTTTACACTGATATTGAACAGGGGAGGGGGAGAGGCCCGTCTTCACCTGCATCCTGAGTCGCTTGGCGAGCTGAAGCTGAGAATAAAACTGAGCAACAATGAGGTCAGCACGAACATGCTTGTCGACAATCAATCGGTGAAGGACCTCATAATGGAACGACTCAATGTTCTGACGGAAAGCCTGCAGGAGCAGGGCTTTCATCTCGGAAGTTTTCAGGTTGAGGTGAAAGATAAGAAGAACGACTCGTACGAAGTTTTAAACGGTACGAGCGGGGGCAGGGCAGCTGCCGTAGCCGGTGAAGAGGAAATTGCTGCCGGCAACGAAGCGCCGACTGTGCCTCCATGGATATCTACATTGATTAATATAACCGTTTAGGAGGAGAAAATGGATCTCCCACTCATGATGGACCATTCACAACTATTCAAAACAAAACTGGAGGTTGAGAGTTTTAACAAGAGCATCGGGCAGAACAGACCCGTTAAAAATATTCTCGGCAGAGAGGATTTTCTCAAGCTTCTAGTTGTTCAGCTCGAGCATCAGGACCCGACCAATCCACTCGATGATAAGGAATTCATCGCACAGACGGCTCAGTTTTCATCTCTTGAGCAGATGACTGAAATGAATAAAACTCTGGCGTCGCTTATCGACAGCTATAAAACCAACCTCTCGTATTCGCTGCTCGGCAGACGGGTTGAGGTATTCGACGAAGCGGCAGGAAAAATGGAAAGCGGAGTCGTTACAGATGTGCAGTTCGATTCCGGGACTCCCGCTATAACCTTCAACGGTGTTACCTATGGAGTGGATGCGGTGAGAAAGGTATCGCTTGCTGATACCGAAGTGAGTGCTGAATGAATTGTGCATTACATAGTACCATACTTATAGTAATTGACTGAGAATAAACCTGGGAGGGGGCGGTTAGGACCGTATTCAATTTCATGTAAAAGAATGAGGAGTTTGTTCCCATGATGAGATCGCTTTACTCAGGTGTGTCTGGACTGATAAATCATCAGGTCAGAATGGATGTTCTTGGTCATAACATTGCCAATATCAATACCTACGGGTACAAGAAGAGCAGGGTTTCCTTTCAGGATATCCTGTCCCAGACCATTTCGGGGGCGGCGGCGCCTACCGCTCAGAAAGGCGGTGTAAACCCGAAACAGGTTGGCCTCGGGATGACCGTGGCAAGTATTGATAAAATATTTACTCAGGGGAGTTTGCAGACGACCGGTCTCAACCTCGACCTGGCAATTCAGGGTGACGGATTCTTTGTTCTTAAAAAGGGCGAGGAAACATACTACACGCGGGCGGGTGCATTCGGACTCGATAAAAACGGCACCCTGCTCAACCCTGCAAACGGACTCCGTGTACAGGGATGGCAGGCCGTGAGAACAGGGGGTCAGTCCATAATCAATTCAACGGGTGCACTTCAGGACATCGGCATACCTGTTGGAGCGAAGGAACCGGCAAATGCAACCGGACTCATTAAATATAAGAGTAATCTTAATTCTGAAACACCCCTGCTTCCTGCAGGACGGGAAGCTACACAGGAGGAACTGTTGAACGCAACAGTTTCCACGAATATCGATGCATACGACAGCCTGGGTAATGTGCATAACGTGACGCTTGAATTCACCCGTGTGCCGGGCGAGAGCAACTCATGGCGCGTAGCGGCGTCAGTAGAGGGTGCCGATCCCGCAACCCTTTCGCTCGATGTTGGCGGGGGTAGTACAAACGATACAAACACAGTAGTGATGCGTTTCGATAACCAGGGTGCCCCGGTTTCTGTCGAGGATAGTCCGGCAGTGGCTGGTGCGCCTGCTGATATAGTAAACACAGGAAGGCTCACCGCCTCTCTCAATGCAACGTTTCCTGAAAACGGAATCACACAGACGATCAACCTGGATCTCGGATCTGTCAGTGGATATGACGGCATTACACAGTTCGCCGCACCGACGTCGACGAGGGCGTATGAACAGGACGGTTACGGCCTTGGGTATCTCGAGGCATTTACCGTCGACAATTCAGGTGTCATTACAGGCACCTATACGAACGGCGTAAAGGCGCAGCTCGCGCAAGTTGCGCTTGCAACATTTACCAACCCGCAGGGTCTGACGGCCGAGGGAGATAATACGTTTAGAGAATCCAATAATTCCGGCCTTGCAAATGTCGGATCCGCTGAAACCGGGGGCCGTGGCAAGATAACCTCAGGAACACTCGAGATGAGCAATGTAGATCTTGCCGAGCAGTTTACCGATATGATTGTAACGCAGAGAGGTTTTCAGGCTAATTCGAGGAGCATTACGACATCGGATCAAATGCTTCAGGAGCTTTTGACACTGAAGCGGTAATTTTAATCGGGCAGGGCTTTGTAATACAGGTTCTCCCAGAGTGAGAGCAGGTTGATACAGGTAACCCGTTTGAACGGCGCAGAGTACTGGCTGAACCCACACATAATAGAGACAATCGAGAAGACCCCCGATACAACGATCGCTCTTGTGTCGGGTAAAAAACTTGTGGTAAAAGAACCGCCTGAAGAAGTGCTGGCCAGAATTATAGAATACAGGAAGAGATTGGGGATTGGAGAGCCTGTTTTTACAGCGCCCGCTGTGGAGGGGGCTGTGCGAACGGGAACTGTGCGAACGGGACAGGAACAGGAGTAGATGATCCGATTCGGTTTATATGTCTGTGCCTCTACCCGGTAGTATTCAGGAGGATTGAAACATGGATCTTGCAACAATCGGTGGTCTCGGTATTGGGTTTTTCGTTTTGATTCTCGGTATCGTGATCGCGGGAGGGGCGACGGGCCTTTTCGGGTTCATCAGTATACCGTCCGTTCTTATCACGCTCGGCGGCTCTTTTGCGGCTATCATGATCTCCAATACAATGGCCAGGACATTCGGATTGATGAAGGTTGCAATGAACGCGGTTCGCATCCGTCCGCTTGAGGCCGGCCGGATAATAGCAATGATAGTAACCTTTTCCGAAAAGGCGCGCCGTGAGGGTCTGCTCGCACTCGAGGATGACCTCGATGAGCTCGAGGATGAGTTTCTCAGAAAGGGCATCCAGCTCGTGGTTGACGGGACTGACCCGGAGATCATACGAAACATAATGGAAACCGAACTGAACAATATGCAGAGCCGGCATCAGCAGAGTATAAAGATCTTTGAGGATTGGGGGCTTTTTGCGCCTGCGTTCGGTATGATCGGCACACTTATCGGCCTTATCCTCATGCTTTCGAACATCGAGGACAAGAGCGCAATTGGACCCGGTATGTCGACAGCACTCATTACTACACTGTACGGGGCGGTAGTAGCGAACCTTGTATTTATTCCGATTGCAAACAAATTGAGCTATGTAAACGATCAGGAGATCCTGGCGAGGGAGATAATGATCGAAGGGACACTTTCGATACAGTCGGGCGACAACCCGAGAATTGTAAAAGAGAAACTGATATCATTCCTGCCCCCCGATATAAGAATGCAGGTCGAGGAAGAGACGGGAGAGCGGGAATAGGTTCATAGAGGTATCGGCAAATGGCAATAAAGAAGGAGAAGGCACAGCGGAGAGGCACACCGGCATGGATGGTAACATACGGTGATATGACCACGCTCCTTTTGACCTTTTTCATTCTGATGTTTACCACTGCAGAGATCGAAGGGCATGAACTGCAGCTGATACTTTCGGCATTCAGGGGTTCTCTTGGGATGCATACAGGAGGTCTGACACTGTCCCAGGGAATGCTTGCTGAGCTTGGTCAGAGGGTTGAGACATTGCCTTCGAAGGAGAAGGGAGCGCGGCTTGCAAAGGCGGTGGAGAAGGCCGTATCGATCTTTCAGCCTGAAATAAAGAGCAAAAAGGTGAAGATTACGGAGGATGAGCGGGGGATTATCATTTCACTCGTGTCCGACGCCTATTTCGAATCGGGGAGTACGGAATTAACACCGGAAGGCATGCGGGTGGTCGGTAAGATGGGGCGGTTTTTGAAAGAGCCGGAATTCAGCGGGAATGTGATACGTATAGAGGGGCATACGGACAATAAGCTGATTCCCCCGGACAGTCCTGCATATGCGCTCTATCCGACAAACTGGGAGCTTTCAACCGCACGCGCGGTGAAGGTGGTGCGCCTGTTCAACGAGGTGTATGGGATCAAAGGCAAAAACCTGGAAGCAGTTGGCTATGGAGAATTTCAGCCTGTCGAGAGCAACGCGATTGAAGAAGGCAGAGCATACAACAGAAGAATCGATGTGGTAATAATGCGGAAAAAGGAGTACTCGCTGTAAAGTCTGTTTTCACTGTCATGTTATTACGGCCAGGATACTTTTCACGGGAGGGTGTCTTTAACATCAGTTTCAGAACAATGAAACGGTTACGTGCTCATTGACTATTATTGTCTGGTTGGAATTTATTTTTATTATTAGTATTATATATAGGGATAATTATGGTTTTATCCATTAGAATTCTGGCATTTTGTACCAGAATTTCGAATACAAATGACTATATTATACTACATTGCCGTAATATTACATACTTTAGGTAAAAACCATTAGGTAAGTGATAATTTTCAACTTCTAAGATTGACAAGTTTACTTACCTATTATTTGGAAAGGGGTCTTAGATGGCAGATACAGAAGAGACCATTGAAGATATAGAAGGTACTGCCGGAGAAGAGGAAGCCCTCGAAGCCGGAGGCCCGAAACGGAAGCTCCTCGGGCCGAGGATGATCAGAATGCTTCTTTTTGTTGCAGGCGCACTCGTGCTCATCGTCATTTCCGGAACAATTGCCTATGTTGTCGCAAAGAAAGTCGGCACACCCCCTGCCCCGGATAAGGAATCGCCGCAGCAGAAGGTTAAGCAAAAGCCGCTATCCTACTTCGGTCTGGAGAGTTTCAGTGTAAATACAAGTGATACGGATGAGCCGCATTTTCTCAAAGTGACACTTCAGCTTGGGTACGAGCAGGGAACGACGAACGAATTGCAGACGGAGCTGAATTCGCGAAGGGCCCAGCTGCGGGATATCATCATCTCCGTTCTGGGGTCGAAGAGGTACAACGATCTCAACACGCAGGACAAGAGGAATGATCTGAAAGAGGAAATTAAAAGAAAAATTAACGATGTTCTCATAAACGGAGAAGTTCACCAGGTGGCGTTCACGGAGTTTGTGCTGACGTAAGTGAGGTTTTTGTTGAATTTTCAAACGACTGGTATAGGATGAAGCAAGTGGATGTTTTTCGGTATTTCGGGGAAAACGGTGGTGTGTAATGACGGAAGTTTTATCACAGGATGAGATTGATCAGCTTCTGACCGCAATATCAACGGGAGAGGTTGAAGGTGAGGAGGCCTTAAAGCGGGCTGAAACGCGCAAAATAAAGATTTACGACTTTAAACGTCCGGATAAGTTTTCAAAAGATCAGATACGTACGCTGCAGATGATGCATGAAACATTCGCCCGACTTACTACTACTTCACTGTCGGCGCAGTTGAGAACAATTGTGCATGTACATGTTGCATCCGTTGATCAGCTTACCTATGAGGAATTTCTGCGCTCGATACCGAATCCGACGACGCTTTCAGTCATCAACATGGACCCGCTGAAAGGAAGCGCTATCTTCGAAATCGACCCGTCCATTACTTTCACGATTATCGACCGGCTTTTCGGCGGACCCGGTGAGGCGTCCAAAATCAACAGGGAACTTACGGATATCGAGCTCTCGGTTATCGAAGGAATAATCGTGCGGATACTGGGGAACCTGCGCGAGGCATGGTCGAATGTTATCGATCTCCGTCCGCGCCTCGGGAATATTGAAACCAACCCTCAATTTGCCCAGATTGTTCCGCCTTCGGACATGGTCGTGCTCATAACGCTTGAAACAAAGGTGGGAGATGTAGAGGGCATGACGAATTTTTGCATACCGTACCTTACCATCGAGCCGATTATTACAAAACTGTCCGCACAGTACTGGTATTCGAGTATCAGAAAGGGCGGGACAACCGAAAACCTCGCAATACTGAAAAAACGTCTCGATACAGTGTTCATCAACCTGATAGCGGAACTCGGGAGCCTCGATATAAGCGTGAAGGACGTGTTGAATCTGCAGAGGGGCGATATTATCAAGCTGGAGCGGAATAAGGTAAACGATAACATGATACTGAAAATAGGAAACAAGAAGAAATTCTACGCGCGGCCCGGCGTTGTCGGTTCACATATGTCAGTGCAGATAACAGGAAAGGCTGAGCCGCTTGTGAGTGAAGATGAGATGTTTAAAGAAATAGAAGGGGAGGAATAAAATGGGTGATGGTTCGCTTTCCCAGGAAGAAATAGATGCTTTGCTTCAGGGTGCCGATGACCTGAGCGGAACCATGGGAATGGAGGCTACAGCCCCAGCGCCAGCATTTTCAGACAGCGATAGGAGCACCCTGCAGGGAATAGCTGGTAGAGCGGCTGCATCGATGGGTAATACACTTTCGACAATAACCGCGAAAAACGTTGAGATAAAGGTAGCACAGGTGGACGTGGTGACAAAAGACACCTTTATTTCCCAATTTTCCGATGGTACGGTACAGGTGACCGCGGATTATATCGAGGGAGCTTTTGGTCTGCACTCCTTTATTATGGCGGAGGAAACCGCCCGTCAGGTTGCTGCGCTCATGATGGCCCAGGAAGAAGGGGAATTAACGGATATGGCGCTTTCGGCTCTCACAGAAGGTTTCAGCCAGATGACTGAAGCTGAGAACAGGACAATTGGTGATAAGAGCGGTGTTACACCGAAATGTGCCGATCTCAATTCAATGCGAAACAGCTTACCAACAGAGCTGCAGCTCCCGGAGGGAGAATTTGTCCGAGTTCGCTACAACTTCACGGCAGATGGAAACGTTACCGAACTCGATGAAATATTCGAATCAAATGCCGCTAAAGTGCTTACAGGCTCCGATATTGCACAGATGGAACCGCAGGTTGCAGCCGGGTCGAGCGGTTTTCAGGCAGGGTTTCAACCCTCTACTTTTAAGTCTGCCCAACAGCCGCAGATGAATGTGGGTGTACAGCCTGTTCAGTTTGCCCCACTTACACAGGGGGAGCAGTCGGGAATCACCGGAAATATCGGTCTTCTCATGGATGTATCGATGCAGCTTACAGTTGAGCTCGGTAGGACAAAGATGCTCATAAAAGACATACTCGGTATGGGTGAGGGAACGATCGTCGAACTTGACAAGCTTGCCGGTGAACCGGTTGACCTGCTGGTAAACGGAAAGCTTATTGCGAAGGGGGAAGTCGTCGTTATAGATGAAAACTTCGGTGTGCGGGTCACGGATATTATCAGCCCGATGGAACGAATCAGCACACTTGAGTAATGCTGCAGTTACGTGGCTGAAAATCTGCGCTACTTGTTGATACTCGGTCCCCGGAGGATGTATCTCAGGGAGATGTATCCCGGGGGG
>CAZGJW010000112.1:0-9806 GCA_964525675.1 uncultured Spirochaetota bacterium | reverse complement strand
ACCTGGAAAAGGTGGGGGAATGACGATGAAAAAAGGTGAACTTCTTGATCCCAGACAGACTTTCGGTGAAGCACTGCTCGAGGCGGGCAAGCGGCATGATAATATAGTTGCAATATCAACAGACAGCTCCCAAGGCTCGGGGCTTACCCCCTTTCGCGAAAACTTTCCGGAGCGACATATCGAATTCGGCATCATGGAGCAGGGGGCAATCGGGTTTGCGTCAGGCCTTGCCACAACAGGAAAGATCCCCTTTATCGCTGCAATCGCGCCCTTCGTCACAGCGCGACCCTTCGAGATGTTCAGAAACGATCTCGGCTACATGCGGCAGAACGTGAAGGTCGTTGGCCGGTGTGCAGGGCTCACCTACTCAGACCTCGGCGCGACCCACCAGTCACTGGACGATATCGCCATTATAAGAACAATACCCGGTGTGACAGTGGTGTGCCCGGGAGACCCGAAGGAGATCGTGGGCGCGACACTTGCTATTGCCGAGCACGAAGGCCCTGTATACATGAAGATCGGGAGCCCCAAAATGCCCGTGCTGTTCAACGAGGACTACGAGTTCGAGCTTGACAGGGGGGTTCTGATGCAGGATGGAAGCGACGTGACTATCATCGGGACGGGAACGGTTCTCTCTAAGGCAGCCGAAGCAGTAGACATACTGGAAAAGCAGGGTATACATGCAAGACTCATCAACATACATACCATAAAGCCTCTCGATAAAGAGATCATCGTCAGGGCCGCGAAAGAGACTGGAAAAATAGTTACCGTCGAAGAGCACTACCTGAAGGGCGGGCTCGGCAGCTCGGTTGCTGAGCTTCTTGCACTCGAGCACCCGGCACCGATGAGGATGATCGGGGTTGACGACCAGTTCGCATCAAACGGCCCGTACGAAGAGCTTCTGGGCCTGTACGGACTGCAGTCTGACCAGATTGCTGAAACTGTCACCGCTTTTTTGGGTAAGTGAAGAAACACCCCCAAGGCAAGTGGCTAAAAATGACCGCATGCAGTCATGGAGATAAAAGGTGGTTCACAGGTTCAGACCGAAGCGATTTTTCAATGTACTTGGCGGGCACGGGCCTGTTTTGCGTATTGCTCCTGGCGACACACTCATTACATCAACGCTCGATGCACACGGCTTTAACCGGAACGATGAACAGGAGGCATTGAGCCCCAATCCGGTCACGGGCCCCTTTTACATCGAGGGTGCTAAGCCCGGCGATGCGCTGATCGTCGAGATACCCCGCATTACCCTCACCCGTGAAACCGGCTGGTCGTCAACGATTCTTGCCGAGAATATGGTCGAGCCTTCGTATCTGAACGCTTTTCCCGAAAAAGAGTATGCAAAGTGGAGTATCGATGCTTTAAAAGACACGACAGCAATCATTGAACCCGAGGAGTGTCGCGGGAAGATTACGCTTCCCCTCGCCCCGTTGATCGGCTGTATGGGGGTTTCGCCTGCAGACGGCCAGGTCATTTCAACCCGAACCTCTGCAGAACACGGCGGAAACATGGATTACCGGGGAGTAGCTCAGGGGGCAATGCTCTATTTTCCCGTGTTCGAGAATGGTGCATTGTTCAACGTCGGAGACATTCATGCCGCCCAGGGCGACGGTGAAGCAGCCGGCACCGGTATCGAAACATCAGCCGAGGTCGAGCTTCGGTTTTCTGTCAGGAAAAAATACAGTATACGCTGGCCCAGGGGTGAAAACAAAACGCACATATTTACCATCGGCAATGCGCGGCCATTAGAGCAGGCTGTGCAGCATGCGACGACGGAAATGCACCGGTGGCTATGCGACGAGTATAATCACAATACGGTATCTGCAAGCCTTTTAATGGGCCAGAGTGCGCAGTACGTTATAGGAAACGTCTTCAACCCCGCGTACACGGTTTCGTGTAAAATTCTGAAAAAACATCTTTCAGGGTGAACAACCCGCCGCGATCATTCCGGCTGTTTGTCAAATACCTCTACAAACCTCTTTTCAAATGGAGCTTCGGTAAAGTAGAGTGCGCCTTTTATCGGTTTGCCTGGATATATGTTCGAAAGCGCCTCACAGTATGAGACGATCTGTTTTCTGTAAAGCTCCACAAGCCCCTTCAGAGAAGCTTCGCCCTCGAAAGTATTGGTCTTGAAATCGATGATATGAACCGCATCGCCAATAACGATTCTGTCGATTCGCGCAAGAAGATTTCTGTACATGCGGCTGAATACCGAAACCTCTGCGTGCCCGTTTTCGCCGAAATATTCAGAAAGGCGCCCGTCATCAAGCGCCTCCAGCACCCTTTCTTTGATTCCGGCAACAGCGGCATCCCTTTCCGGCGATGTGAAGTTACGTCCTTCAAGAGACAGGGCCCTGTGAATCAGTTTTTCAACTGCATTTTCATCGACAGGGAGTCTCTCAATACTCTCCATGATGCGGTGATATATCAACCCCCGCAATCGCCCCATCCTGCCGCCCGTGCTGCCGTATCCTGAATACCCCTCGGTTGCAGTATACTCTTTCTGCTCATACACCCTGGGCTCATCAGACGGGGCTCTGATCTCCGAATACATGGGTGTACCGAGCGCATAAAACCGCTTTTCTCTTCTGGTCACCGACCCGCTCGGCACTGCCTCTCCCAGGGAAAACGGAAACAGGTCAACCGAATAACAGTGCGCAACAACCTCGCCAAGAACATCGCCGATACTCTTACCCCTTTTTCCCGCAACCGGAAGAATCACGAGATTTTCACGTGCACGGGTGAGTGCGACATAGAGGGCGTTGAGCTCATCGATCCGGTAGTCCAGCTCAGCCTCGGTCTTCATCAACTCGAGGGTTTCGCGGTCTTCGAAATATCCCACATATACCTTATTTCCGAGCACATAGTGCTGTACCTCTCCTGTTTCATCCCTCGCGTACAGGAAAGAACCGTTCAGGCTCAGGCTGAATGACTTTGAAAGATAGGGAACGATTACTGTATGGTACTCAAGTCCCTTTGAGGCATGTATAGTCTGCACGGTCACACCGTGCGTCTCACCGACCCGCAGGGTCAGGCTGTCGCTGTTTTCTTCAAGATAGGTGACAAAATCCGGTATCGTCACCCGTTCCGAAGACTCCTCGAACCGACACGCACACTCGTAAAAATCATTGAGAACGTCCCTCTTCTCCGGATACAGGCTGTACATATCCCACCTCTCATACAGCTTTAGAAGAAAATCGGACGGGCCGGTGTAGCGTGAAGCTTCAAGAAGCTCATTCAACTGTTCATACGTATCGGGGTCTTTACGTTTCAAAAAAGCGAGGGCGATGCGCCCCATTTCATCCTCGAGGCCCGCAAGATCTTCATAATCTTTTCTGAATACAGGGGTTCTTAAGACACCGGCAAGGTGAAGCTCTTCCTGGCGATCAACAACAAAACGAAGTATTGCCAAAAGATCCATACTGCAGTAATCGTCCATGATACGCGTTTTTCCAACCGACGAAAAGGGTATTCCGTGCCCTTTTAAAACTATTTCAATCTCCCCGATCTCGGCATTTCTCCTGCATAAAACAGCAATATCGTTCGGACTCACACCGCTTTTCTCAAGCCCGGTTATGTGCCCGATAATCCCCGATAAAAGCTCCTCCCTGTCCTCATACCTCTCAACACGAACGAATCCCCGCTCGGCCTTCGGCCTGCCCGGAGGATAGAGCTGTTTTTTATACCCGTATGCAGGAAGAATCTGATCGGTTATTGTTCTGAACACCCTGTTGGTAAAATCGAGAAGCACCCTGTTCTGCCTGTAGGTGTACGGGAGGTTTTCGATCGGCAGTGTGAGGTCTTTCCGGGCTTTTTGAAAAAGCGCGGGTTCACCCCCCCGCCACCGGTATATCGACTGCTTGACATCACCGACATAAAACAGAGTACCGCCCCTCTCCAGAGCCCCGTCGACAATATGCCGGAGCACATTCCACTGATGCTCCGAGGTGTCCTGAAACTCGTCTATCAGTATATATCTCATACCTGAGTCGAGCCGGTAGACCAGGCCCTCAATGCCATTCAGGCCGGCAATAATTTCTCCTGCAAGCCGCTCAATATCAGCATAATCGATGCGCTGGCCCGAACGCTTCAACTCCCTGTAGTACTCCTCGATGCGCGTGTATATGTCGAACCAGATGTGAAGGAAGTACTGCATTTCAAGCTGTGCATACGACTGAAGGTCATGCCAGATGTCGAGAAACGCCGCCTGAAATTCATCCGCCTCAGCTTCAGGAAGCCCTTTGATGCCATATTGGATGTAGTTGATAAACCCGCTTTGCGCGTACTGAATAAAGGGTGAAAGCTTCAAAAGAGTCGGAATGTTCTTATAGGTGACGAAAGAATGAAGATCGCGCATGAATTTCTCGAGGTTTTTTCTGCTTTTCAGGTCGAGCATGCGGTGGATACGGTTTACGATATCGAGGATTTTTTTTTCAAACCGGGGCGAAAGGAGGTAGCTTCTCTTCTCTTTAAAAACCTTTTCCACGCTGTCGGTACTACCGGGTACTAATTTCCTGATCTCTTTCATCAGGTAGTAGGCATCACTGACCTTTTCGTGTATCTTTTGAACCGCGGTGGCAGTTGCAATACTCCGTTCTCTGTAGCTCGAAAAAAATCCGTACACCCGCTCTAACAGCCGGCTTTGACTTTCGAGCAGGCGGTAAAAGCGTTCAACCGAATCGCCCACGAGTGCCTTTTTTTCGGCATCTTCGATCACCGTAAAATCAACAATACCGGTTTTACCGGGAAAACTCCTGATAACCCGTGTAAGAAAGCTGTGTATTGTCGATATCTGGAGCAGCGAAAACTGCCGCACAAGCACCTGTTTCAACTCCTTTGCCGCAGCAATGATCTCACCACTCTCTTTTCTCAGTACCCTTGAAAAAAGATCCACTTCAGCGGATGTTCCCTTCTCCAGGGAGACCACACGCTCAAAAAGCTTTTTGCGAATCTCATTGGCCGCCAGCCTGGTAAAGGTGATCGCCACAATCTCCGAGGGTCTCAACCCGTCCAGGAGCATTGCGAGCAGCCTTGTGGTGAGCGCGTAGGTCTTTCCGCTTCCTGCGGATGCACTGAGGGCAATGGAACTGTCATGGCTGTACAAACGTGTTTCATTCATTGCTCATATACCCTGCACAGTATATAGAAGGGACAGTAGGTGCAGTTATTGATGTCCTCCGCAAGAGAAAGCCTGTCCCTGCTGTTGAAAGTGTCAAGCAGATCGATGAGATATCCCTCGAATCCGGCGAGGTACTCCTCGATTTCATCTGCCCCGATAATCTCCACATACCCGTTTCTGCTGTTTATATCGAAATAGCCGAGCCCCTCTATATCTGCATCGAGGTTCAGCTTGCTGAAGAGCAGGCCGTAGAATCCGAGCTGTATTTGACGGTAGTCAGATCGGCTGAGGTGATCCGTTCTGGCCGGCACATTGCCCGTCTTGTAATCCATAATCACGTATTTCCTCGACGGACTGAGATCGATTCTGTCGATCCTCCCGTTTATCGTGTAGAGCCCATCGCCTATTTCCGTTTGAAGCTCTTTTTCCGCATATTCACTCAGCACCCTGTACCCTTCGGTAAATCGCCGAACGTCGTTCTCGATGCATCGCAGGAGGTTATTCAGCAGAATTTTCTTCACGAGGACCTCCTCCCCGGTAAAAAAGAAACCCTCCCGGAATGTATCTTCAAAAAGCGATACGAGCCTCTTCTTCAGGGCATCCTCCCGGGGAACTCCTCTGGTAAAATCAAAACTGCCGTACAGATCATAGAACAGTTTGTGGACTTTTTGCCCCACAAGACTTAGATCGATCTCCTTTTGTATCTCCGCCTCCGAATCAATCCCGAGCACCCGTGCAATATAGTACTGTGTTTCACATTGCTTAATCCGCTGAGCATCAAGCCGTGAGAATGTATGCACAGTATCAGACATGCGAGGCATCGTTACCGCTTTCTTCAGGCCTTTTTCTTGCTGGCAAACCGGTAAAAGGTACTCTTCGGCTTCAGGGGTTTCAGGCTCGATAACATCGCACCAGTCCCTCAAAACGACTGCGAACCTGCTCTGAACTCCATTTTCTCCGGACGGATCGTCAACCGATACAATAAACGTCCGCTTCGATGCATCGATAATCCGCTTCAAATAGTAGAACTCCAGCTCTTCTCTATCGAGGAAGGTCGACAATCCGAGTTTTCGCCGCACTCCGAGATTGAGAAAAATGTCTCCTTCACCCCGTACCGGAAAAATGCCCTCGTTGAATCCCGGTATGATCACCGTACTGAAGTGAATACCCCGTGATTCAAGCAGACCCAGGATCTGCACTCCCGATTCAAAGCTGCCCAGAAGAGAATATTTCTTCAACCCTGCATACTGAATGAAGATATCGAATGGATTCTCATCAAATCCCGGCGCAAGCTCTGTAAGCTCGTATGCCGATTCAAGAAGCACATCACGGACCGCATAAAAATAATAGGCCTTTTTTTCACCGAATACCCTGAAAAGATCCGAAAGCCGGTTATGAAGCTCACTGAAATCCTGCGACCTGTACAGCTTCATAAAATTTTTAAGCGCCGAACGCGCTTTCGGATACTGACCCATCAAATCATCTTCCAGGGAATAGAGCTGAAACAGCCTGCTTTTAACGATGTCGCGCTTGAGCTGTCTTTGATTCACGGATAATCCCGACAGCTCGATAAAAAATTCGTTTCCCATGAGCTGGAGGAGAAGCGAGGTATCCATTCCAGAATAAAAAAAATCCTTTATCAGCTTAAAAAACTGTAAAAGAGGGCTTTTTTTGACGGAAATGCCCCTTGTCATATTCGCCCCGATCCCTAATGCCCTGAGCGCATTGTAGAGCATTTCACATACCGGGGAATCGATGTTAAAAACGGCAATCTCCGTCTCCGGCATTCCTGAATCCAGTTCCTTTTTTATAATGTTGCAGCAGAGCATAACCTCGTTTATCCGGGAGCTCGTTTCGAAAAACTGCAACTGAGCCCGCCTCCCACTATTGATGGTTGTTTTCTTGAATGAAGGATCAACCGCTGAACCATCGGTTTCTGGAGCCCAGTTCTCTTCGGCTTGAAAGGCAATAATGCGCGAAAAATCATAGTCCCCGGTGTACTGATAGATAACGGTGAGCCGATCGTCGATCTCTCTGTACATTCTTTTTTCAAATGCCGTCAGGGAAAGTGGGGAGACAAGCACGATTTCCTCATACCCGTGAAAAACAGTTTCGATCGCCTCACGGCCAACCTGTCCGAGCAGAAGTCCTGCGTCAAAAATACCGGCTTCTTTCTGCACGGAAGTATACTGCCTGTAGAGCTGCTGTAGTATTTTCAGATGCGGCCTGTGCCTGCTGTCCTCCCGGATAGCCTGCTCAATTAGCCCTCTCCGGGCATTGGATACATCTCCGGCAAGAAAAAAACCTTCCCCGGCAAGCTCATCTAATACGGAAAAAACCATACGGGCTGCATACCTGAACTGCCGGAAATTTTTTACTGTATTCCCGGGAAATATCTCGTCTATTCCCGCTGTTCTGCCGAATGCGGTATAAAGCATTGAAAACCGAGCTATCTCTCCCGCCGTATCGAGGCTGCTGGAAGCAGCACAGAGCTGGATAAGCTGGGCGCTCGTCTCTATACGCGGTGAAAGCATTGCTTCGGTACCCGTGAGTATCAACAGCTCTGAGGCAAGGTATGATTTAAACCGCTGTGTTGGCGAGACGATGAGCACATAAAGTGGATTTTTCCCGCTCTCATGGATGTAGCGTGCCGTAACAGCGGCAGGGCTCTCTGAAAATGGGACAGGAATACGCTTCATTAAAATTCATCCTTCATTGGCGAAGCCACATACCGCTCGATGTAGCCCCTGACGAATCCCGACATTACCCCAAGCCACCGACATATATATTCCCGCATCCGCGGGCTGAGGTCGGTTTTCAGTATCTGGTCAACCGATATTTTATACAGGGCTTTGCCCATGCTCTCCCCCCAGAGCTTCCTGCATTCCCTGAAAAGCTGCGGGGCGAGGCGCCTGATGATTCGGACACTTTTCAGAAGCTGAGGTTTCAGGTCGTTTATTTGCACAGGCTTCGACTCATCAAGGCAGCGTATAAACGATTTTCCCCCGTGCCAGAGGTAGTAGCCAACCAGCCGTTCGAAGTTCAAATGATAGTTGTACGTAATGAAGTACAGCTCTTTCGGCTTCCATATCCGTGACGGGAGAAAGCACTCCGGAAAAGGCTTTGTATGAAACGGCGAAAGAATGTCCTGTATATAGTGAAGCGCCCGTGCGCCAAAGCGAAGACCCCAGTACAAATCTCCCCTTTCAAACGCCATTTCTGCCATCTGCGTATAGTACGCCGCCCGTTCATGGGCTTTTCCCACGCGAAAGACAAACAGGCCGTAGCGCATGTGCCTGTACCCCTGGCTGCCGCCGGTAAGCCGCTGAAATGGCGATATGTGAAGACCGTCATCCATCCCCCAGTCGGGCTCGGCAGAGTACAGCGATAGCACCTCGCGTGCAGAAACGGCACCTCGCACAGGCATGCCGTATTTCGGATAGCCCCCGTCGTAGTCTGTTTCGTCAAGGTCGGGATCTGGGGAATTGACAGCAGGACGTCCGCCTTCCCGCATCTCCGGTATATAGTTTTCATTGAGAGGCTCAGTCTCAAACGCTGTATATGTATAGGGTGTAACCGGGACTTTTTTATCCGAAAACCCACCTGTCGCCGTGCATACATAGCTTACAACATCATGGGCTATCATCTCGGTTTCAATTCCTCAATAACCGTAATTGGGTCAAGTGGGGGAACCGGAAGCATTCGTAAAAGTTCATCCCGTTGAGCCAGTGTCCTGCGGGCATTCTCCTGCATCACAGCGTTGATTCCGCCGTATATGTTCGATACATACAAAACAGCCTCGACAACGCCGAACAAAACAGCAGGAACACCAGCTCCAGCAACGATCGATAACACGGTAAGGGTGATAAAAGTACCGTTTATAAGAAGGCTGCGCAGGCCGTCGCTTCTTCTTCCCGCATAGAAATGCCCGACACCTGGTACAACAGAAAAAAGGCCGCCCAGCAGGACACTTTTTCGTTTTCCTGCATCAAGCGTTTCAAGGGATGTCTCTATGTACGCAGTACTGAGACCTCCGAGGTGCTCCGAGCTTTTTAGGAGTTCCAGCGCCTTTTCCCATTCAAGGTTATAGATGAACAACGCCTCACCCATGGATTCGACATACATCATCAGCTCTTCTGGTGGCTTTTCAACCATTGAATCGATCCCGTGATACTGTGTCCAGAAATTCTGCCTGTCCTTCTCCCTGAAGTAGATATTCATCTCCTGAACGTACGCCTCGGAATACAGTCCGCTGTAAACCGGTATCGAAGCATTTTCATCAAACTGTTTTCTCAACTCTTCCAAAACGGTGAGCGCGCGGCGCATCCGGCCCGCTTTTGCATAGGACAGCCCGAGCAGATACCTCGCGTATGGAGTGAAGCGGCTGGTCGGGTTATAGTAAAGATAGCGGTTTATCTCGAGTATAACGGATTGATACTCACCGGCCCGGTACAGGTGCACTATAAATCCAGCATCCGTCGGCTCCATGCCATACACCGTGCTTATGAAAAAAAATAGCACCAGAAGAATCGTAGCTGTCATTTTGTGTTTCATCGGCCCTGGTCGTTACCAATATAGTACGAATCAGTGTTAAAAATGAAATTGTGATATACTGGATCAAGGTGAAGGTTTTTATCCCTCAAATAGGGATAAAACCGCATAGAGCCTTCGTTTTCCCTGTAAA
>CAZGJW010000111.1:0-9831 GCA_964525675.1 uncultured Spirochaetota bacterium | reverse complement strand
TGCTCAAAGGTAAGCTGCAGCTCATTTTCCCTCTCCCTGAAGTGCTTGATCCCCACATCTCTGCAGAGAATCCTGAGCATCACGACCTTTAAAAGCTCTTCAAACCGTGCAGGAATCGAGCCGAACCTGTCCGTAATCTCGGACCTGAGATCCTTGAGCTCTTCACTTCTCTTAACCGCTGCAAGCCGCTTGTATATCTCTATACGAAGCTTCTCGCTCTCAATGTACTCTTTCGGAATGAAGGCTTTGTAGCTGAGATCCAGCACGGGTTCGATTTCCACTTCTTCAACCTCGCCCTTCAGCTCGCGTATCGCCTCATCGAGGAGCTTCACGTACATTTCAAAGCCCACGGTAAGCATTTCGCCGTGCTGCTGGCTCCCGAGTATATTACCCGCGCCCCGTATTTCGAGATCCTTCAGCGCAATTGAGAAGCCCGATCCCAGCTCTGTATGGTCATTGATAACGGCAAGCCGTTTGGCAGCATGCTCTGAAACTATCCTCCCAACCGGATATAGAAGGTAGGCATAGGCCTTTCGTTTGCTCCTGCCGACTCTCCCCCTGAGCTGATAGAGCTGGGAGAGCCCGAACCTGTCAGCCCGCTCGATAACAATGGTATTGACATTCGGGATATCCAGGCCCGACTCAATAATCGTGGTTGTAACGAGCACCTGAAACTCCATGTTGAAAAAAGCCTGCATGATATCCTCGAGCTCACGTTCGTCCATCTGGCCGTGAGCGACTTCAACCGACACGCCGGGAACAAGCCGCCTGAGCGCCTCGGCCCTTTCATCAATGGTCAGAACCCTGTTGTGCACATAGTACACCTGACCTTCTCGCTCAGCCTCCCGCCTGATTGCGCCGGATATGATTTCATCGTTGTGTTCGAGAACATAGGTTTCTATCGGAACACGCTCTCTCGGTGGTGTCTCTATAACGCTCATGTCCCGTATTCGGTTCATGGACATATACAGGGTTCGGGGAATCGGCGTCGCCGTCATGGTTATGACGTCAACGAGCTTGCGAAGCTGCTTGAGCCGCTCCTTGTGCTCAACCCCGAAACGCTGTTCCTCGTCGATTATGACAAGTCCGAGATCCTTGAATTGAATGTCTTTTTGAATAAGCCTGTGTGTGCCGATGACAACATCGATTACGCCGTTTTTAAGGTTTTCTATGATTTTTTTCTGCTCCTTCTGAGTCCTGAACCGTGAGAGCATTTCCACGGTTACAGGGTACAGGGAGAGCCGTTCAACGAATGTATTCAGATGCTGTTCTGCAAGAATTGTCGTCGGCACAAGCAGGGCGACCTGCTTTCCGTCCATCACAGCCTTGAATGCAGCACGAATGGCAACCTCAGTTTTTCCGAAACCCACGTCACCGCATACGAGCCTGTCCATGGGCTTCGCTTCTTCCATATCACGCTTTATTTCTTCAATTGTCCTTAGCTGATCGGGTGTTTCCTCGTACTGAAAACCAGATTCGAATTCGAACTGCCACTCTGTATCAACGGAAAAAGCATGACCCTGCATGCTCGAACGAAGCGAGTACAGCTCGAGAAGCTCCCGGGCCAGCTCCTGAACCGACCTTTTTACATTATTTTTCACCCGGTTCCAGGTACCTGAGCCGAGCTTGTCGATCCTCGGCCTCCTCCCCTCCTGCCCGATATAACGCTGGAGCAGGTTGATCTGGTCGACCGGAATAAATACCTCATCCCCGTCCCTGTACTCCAACTTGAAAAAATCTTTCTCGGCTGCCCCTGTTTTCAGCCTCTCTATTCCCCTGTAGATGCCGATTCCATGCTCCAGATGCACGATAAAATCACCCTCGGCGATATCGAGTATTCCCTCGATCGGCCTGGATCTGGTTTTCAGAAAACGGGTCCCCTGCCTCTTTTTCCTGTTGAATATCTCCCTGTCGAGGATAACAGCAAACTTCATCAACCTGGCGATAAAGCCTTCGTGCAGGTCGACGGTTTCAACTGAAAGTCCGGAATGAGCATCGAGCATGTCCTTAAGCAGTTCTCTCAACCGCTTCGTCTGCCCCTCATAGCTCGCACCGATAATAATGTGGTAACCCCCATCCAGGAGGTGCTGAAGATCTTCTCTAAGGTATCGGATCTGGCCCCTGTACCCGCGTTTCTCGGATACATCAAACTGGAACAGGTGATTTTTCGTCTCCGGTAATACCGAAATATTTCCAAATGCATCAAGCCGCGCAACAACTTCATCAAAATCCTGAACGATTTTATCGGGGGGAAGTATAAAATGCGTGCCTTTTTTTTCTTCATACAGCCGGTTTGCCTCGATCCTGTAAAACCGCGCATGTTCTCCGCATTTTTTTATTGAATTGAATAAAACGTGATACTCCTGGCCCGTATAGTCGAGAAGTGTTCCCGCCGGATTATACAGGAGCGACAGGTAGCTGTCGATACCCTCAAAATGTCTGAGCGTACATATTTTTTCTATAATCTCACGATTCGCCCGGTTACTCTTCTTTTTAAGAGATTCAACCGCCTGATTCGTCAGTAGTACCTCTTTTGCGGGGATAATTGTTACCTGTTCTATCCGGGTTGTCGATTTTTGTGTAACCGGAGAAAACTCCCGTATGGATTCGATAAGGTCGTCAAAAAACTCGATCCTCACGGGATGCTCGCTGCCGTGACTAAATATGTCAAGAATATCGCCCCGAACTGAAAAATTGCCGTTGCTCTGCACCCGATCTTCCCTCTCATACCCGAGTGTGGTGAGCGTTTCCTTGGCCTGTTCGAGCGAAAGATGCGCACCGACCCGTATATCCAGGATACTCTTAAAGAAAATCTCTTTCGGAAGATAGTAGTCAATGAGCGAATGAACGGGCAGCACGAAAATACCGCGTTTTTTCTGCAGCAGCACATGGAGAGCGACAACCCTCTTTGCAGTAATATCGCTGTAGGGCTCGCTCTCATCGTACGGAAGGGTTTCCTTCGAGGGCATAAGAAAAAGAAATCGGCTGTCGAGAAACCCATGGAGATCGGTGTAGAAATCCGATGCCTCCCTGTTGTTTCGTACAACAAGAAGAATACCTTTTTTCGACGCGCCGAAAAGTGCAGCGGTAAACAGGGCGGAACTTGACCCGTTCAGCCCGGTAAATTCGGCACCACTTTTCTGCAGAACCTCTACACATTCCTGTAAATTGCAGGTAGCATTGAATAATGGGACAAGTGATTTTAATGTGCGCGACATGGCAACAATAACTGTAAAACTGTCAATTTCAATTTATGGAGTATTACCGGAGGATAAGAAAACCCTCAGTATAACAATTAAAAATCAACCGGAAGTAAATGTACTTCTATTTCATGTCTGCGGAAATGATTTAATACTACAGCTTTGTAGTTACTTAGAAGTGGTTTACGTTCCTAGGGAACCGATCCTTTACAGGACTAGATATCATAAAGTAACTTCGCGAGAAGTTACTTAGAAGAAGTGTGCCATGGAAAATGGTGATTATTCGAACGAATGCCTCTTTCGTTACTTGAACTCACTTTCATAGATATCGATAACTTCACGGGCTTTCCTGAGAAAAGGAGGGTCCACCTCAAGAACAAGAAGTCCGCGTTCCTTTATATCACGTATCATATTTTCTGCTTTGACTTCTACCTTGACGAGAGCATTGTTTTCGGAGTAGGAATCAACAAGTCCGTATTTTTTCTCCTTCTTGAGCTCCCTGATAATAGCAATCAAATCCTCTAACGTTTTAATATTCCTCTCAGCAGAGTCATAGAGAATCTGCGGGGTGCCGAACCGCTCCGCATTGACGCTCGTTTCACGAAACTTTGTGGCGGTAATCTTGTAGTTATAGTTCAGCCGGTCACGAATATCCTGTACCATACAATAGCTCTCCTGATTTATCTTCTACACAATATAATATATACCATTTCGCGACGTACATATATTGTGTTTAAACATCGGCCTGTTCTGCATGCCGTAACAATCAATATCCCATTCATACCAAAATAACCGTGTAACCTGGCAGGCAGAAACGAGAAATCGATTACTACTGGAAGGAATAAATCCAATTGCAATAGTAATTATACTGTAATTATGTAAGAATTCAAGAAGAATTAAATAATTTTTGACGATAACTAGTGAGAAAAGAGGTAAATAGTGATAAAAACGAGGGGGAAAAAGAAAAATAATAAAACTATTCTGATCATACTGATACTTCTTACCGTCATAACAATTATTGCCAGGCCTCTGTTGAAGAAAAAACCTGAAAAACCGGTTCAAAAACCGCCGGCTGAGAAGAAAACACCATATGCAGAAAAAAAGCCGTCTCCCCCTCCTGAAAAGAAAAGACCTGCTGAAAGTTATATTGCCGTTATCGTCGATGACGTCGGGTATCCTGCCGGTGCAATTGAGCAGTTTGCCGGTTTCAAAGGCAAAATCACCTTTTCGGTACTTCCGTTTCTTGCGCATTCAAGGGAATACGCCGACCTCTTTCACCGGAAAGGTTTTGAGATAATGCTACACATACCAATGGAACCGCTGAGCTACCCGGAGGATGACCCTGGTTTCGGGGCTATTTTTACCGGTGAAACAAAAACTGCAATTGCAATCAAGATGCAGCGCATGCTCGACAACGTACCTCATATACGGGGCGCAAACAACCACATGGGGTCACGGGCCACACAAGATTTCCAGCTCATGACCTGGGCTCTGTCCGCCCTCAGAAACAGGAATATGTTTTTTATCGACAGCCTCACAACACCGGAATCCCGCGCCTATGACGCGGCCCGTATGCTCGGAGTCGATACAGCCAAAAGGGATATTTTCCTCGATAATCGGGAGGATTTTTCCTCGATAAATGCGCAGTTTGAAGAGTTGAAAGATATTGCTATAGAAAGAGGAGTCGCAATAGGGATCGGACATATTCAAAGCAAAAACCTTGTCGATGTGCTCAATACCCAGCTCCCCCTTCTGGAAAAAGAGCGCATCTCTCTTATCTTTGCCTCCGAAGCAGTCCTCCTGAGAAATTGAAGTTGACTTTCACTTCTCTTGAACACTACCTTTTTCTGGGTATCTTTTCGAGTAAATACATGAAAGGGGTGTGCGTTGCTGATACTTGGCATAGAAACTTCATGCGATGAAACATCCGCATCGGTTGTTGAAGACGGGAAAACCATACGCAGCAACGTCACCGCAACGCAGCATGCGTTTCACAGAAAATATGCCGGTGTGGTTCCTGAGATAGCTTCGCGCCGCCATCACGAAGTAATCAACTATGTCATTGAGAATGCTCTAAAAAAGGCAGGGGTATCTGTCACTGACATCGATGCCGTGGCCGTAACGTCGCATCCGGGACTTATCGGGTCGCTGCTCGTAGGGGTAGTAGTCGCAAAAACACTGAGCTTTTCACTCAACATCCCGCTTATAGGCATCAATCACGTTGAGGCGCACCTCTATGCGGTCCATTTCAATAGCAGGGTTGAATACCCGATTATCGGGCTCATCATTTCAGGCGGCCATACCCTGCTTGTCTATTCTGAGAGAATAGGCCACTACGAAATAAAAGGAAGCACCCTCGATGATGCAGTGGGCGAGGCCTTCGATAAGGTTGCAAAGCACCTTGGCCTCGGATATCCTGGCGGTCCTGCCATTGAAAAGGCGGCGCTTGCAGGGGACGAACAGGCATACACCTTTCCACGGGTAATTCTTGACGGCGGGTATGATCGGTACAATTTCAGTTACAGCGGGCTGAAAAACGCAGTGATAAACCAGAGAAACGGCTTTTTAAACCCCGGTTATGAAAGCTCGGTCGAGAATATCGCTGCTTCATTTCAGGCGGCAGCAACCGATGTACTGCTAACAAAAGTCCTCTGGGCAAGCAGGGATCTTGACATCAACAGGATTGCTCTGGGTGGTGGTGTCGCAAACAACACCAGGGTGCGAACCATTTTTTCACAGTCGAAGGATCTTGTCGTCTATCTACCGGACAGTGAACTAACCCAGGATAATGCGGCAATGATTGCAGGACTGGCATACAGCAAGTACGGCGAAGGCAAACTGAGTGATCTGGATCTTGAACCGCACTCGAGAATCAAAGGAATAACCAAGGGGAAGAGGGTAAAACATGGGAACTGACCAGCGAGATATTCGTTTACAGAAACGGGCCGAGCTTCTCGAAATGGGCATTGTCCCGTATATAGACCGCTACGAACGGAGCCACTCACTGAGCGAGGCAAAGTTACTTCCGATCGGAACAAAGACACTGCGGATAGCAGGCAGAATAATGACGATGCGCGTCTTCGGCAGATTGATATTTGCAACGATCAAGGATTCTTCAGGCAAGATGCAGATCGCACTGCAGGAGAAGACGCTCGGGAAAGAACAGTTTTCACTCTTCAAACGGTTCATCGATATCGGTGATTTCATTGGTGCAGAGGGGCAGATATTTCAAACAAAGACAGGAGAGGTCACCCTGGACACGGCAGCCTTTGCTCTCCTGTCAAAAACAGTGCGCCCCCTGCCTGAAAAATGGCACGGGGTATCCGAACGCGAAATACTATACAGACAGCGCTATCTCGACCTTGTTATGAACGAGGGAACCATGGACCGTTTCATAAAGAGGACAAAAATCATCAAGACCATGCGGGATTTTCTTGACAACACAGATTTTATCGAGGTTGAAACACCTGTTCTTCAGATCAGGCCTTCGGGCGCAATCGCTGCCCCCTTCGTAACCCATCACAATGCCCTCGATATGCCGCTCTATTTGAGGATAGCGCCTGAAACCTACCTCAAACGCTGCATTGCAGGCGGTTTCGACAGGGTTTATGAATTTGCACGAAGTTTCAGAAATGAAGGCATGGATCCTTCCCATTTACAGGATTTCACCATACTGGAGTACTATGCCGCATACTGGAACTACAGGGATAATATGCATTTTATCGAAGAGCTCATAAAGCATGTGCTCAGGGAGGTGAATGGCTCCCTTACCCTCGTGAACGGTGAAAAGGAGATCGATTTCGGGCAGGAATGGGAAGTTGTCCCGCTCAGAAACGCAATACAAAACGATACGGGCATTGATATCGACGAATGCAGTGATGCCAACGACCTTAGACAGAAGATCGAGAATAAGGGAATCGAGATCCAGGATATTAATAGCATGGGGTACGGTGCTCTCGTCGACAACCTCTACAAAAAGGTCTCCAGACCAAAAATGACAGGCCCTCTATTCATCACCCATCATCCTATCGAGCTGTCCCCGCTCGCGCGCACAAACGATGAAAACAGCAGGGTGACCGACCGTTTTCAGCTCGTCGTTAATGGATGGGAACTGGTGAATGCGTACAGCGAGCTCATTGATCCTATCGATCAGCGGCAGCGCCTTGAGCAGCAGGCCAGGCTTCACAGTAGCGGTGATGTTGAAGCGATGGTCATGGATGAGGACTATCTTACAGCCATGGAACACGGCATGCCCCCGATTTCAGGCCTCGGTATGGGTCTCGATCGATTCATTTGCCTGCTTACAGATCAGGAAAACCTTCGTGATGTTATCCTCTTCCCGTTGATGAAACCTGTTGAGGGCGTACAGTAATCTTTTATTTACAGGATAGACTTTTTATATTAAACTTTTATAAGCCTGCTGTGTTCGTGATGCGGCATACCTTAATTTGAGCCAACACTATTTAATAACGGGATATCGATATTTACCTGTGGATTGCATTCGCCTATCGGGTTATAGAATACATGAAGCAGGTGTGAGATAACCCACTTTGAGACACGTCTCAAATTAGTGTCCGCACACGGCACATGCGGGTCTTTTTATACCCCAATACGCCGCTGCTTTCCAGGCAACCCGAGTACAAAATACCTTTTCCGATATACCGAAATTGCGTATTTTTTGCTGTCTAAAACGTCTTTGGCGAGGATAAAAATGCTGTACGTACTGATTTCACTTTCTTCAGGTACATTGTTCGGTTTTTTAATCAGGAACAGGAAGAAGGCATCCGGCATGTTCGGAAAAGCAACGTCCGGAATTATTTTTGTTCTCCTATTTTTTCTGGGTATGACCGTTGGTATGAACGAATCCCTGTTCAAAAACCTCTCCACAGTCGGACTGAAAGCGATGGTTTTAGCCCTGGGCAGTATTTTCGGCAGTGTGGGCCTTTCTTTTGTTATATACCGGCTTTTTTTTGGAGATGGGAATTCCAATCGAGGATTGCGTTAATGAAGAGCACCCTGTTCACAGTTGCTGCATTTACTGCCGGAATTCTTATCGGGCTATCGCCGTTTCTTTCCTTTGATCTCGCCGGCTCTCATATGGTTGAGTACCTCGTATACCTCCTTATTTTTCTGGTGGGCGTGGGGGTTGGAAGCAATAGCAAGGTATGGGTGTTTATAAAAAGGGTGCATTTCAAGATATTTCTCGTTCCTCTGACCGTCATAATCGGGACACTGGCAGGCACCATCCTGTTTTCAACCGTTCTTCCCGGCCTCTCGGTCGGAGACTCCGTTACCGTTGGTCTGGGATTCGGATATTACAGCCTTTCAAGCGTTATCATTACACAGCTCGACGGCGAGGAGCTCGGCATTATCGCTCTTTTAGCCAACCTTATTCGAGAAATCGCAACACTGCTTTTCGCTCCCTTTTTTGCAAGGACCTTCGGAAGGCTCGCCCCGATTGCAGCAGGCGGAGCAACAGCAATGGATACCACACTGCCCGTAATCGTCAAATCTTCAGGGGAAGAGTATACGCTTGTGGCTCTATTCAGCGGTATGGTCCTCACTCTCCTCGTGCCGATACTCATTCCCTTTTTCCTGAGAATTACAGGACACTGATCGGGAGTGTATTAAAACCTTCGGCATATACAGTAATTGAAAAACGCTGTTTGGACACAGGCTATACCAGGCATAGTATATACAGCAGGTTATGACTCGATGATCTTGCAGACGGTATTGGTGAATATGTTCAGATCAAACGGTTTTTCTATAACGCCGACTGCTCCCTCTTTCAGAAAATCCTGCGCGGATCCATCAACCGTGTATCCGGTGATAATCAACACCTTAACATTCGGGTTGATTTTTCTCATGTTTTCAAAACATTCACGGCCACCCATTTTTGGCATTATCACGTCGAGCACAACGAGATTTATTTTTTCTGCATTCTCTCTGTACAGTGCGAGACCGGATGCCCCATCTTCTGCAGCAAAAACTGTGTACCCGCAGTTTTGCAGGGTGTGAACAGCGAGATTTCTGACCTGATCCTGATCCTCAACAATAAGGACAGTTCCTTTCCCATTTGAGAATGCAGGCTTCGGCAGATTGCGCGCTGATTCTTCCTTTAATTCAGATTCGAGGGCAGGAAAGTACATTTCAAACGAGCTCCCTCTGCCAAGCTCACTCTTCACCTCAATAAATCCGTTATGCTTCTGGACAATCCCGTACACAACTGCGAGGCCAAGGCCTGTCCCTGTTCTTTCCCCCTTGGTGGTAAAGAAAGGATCAAAAAGGCGTTCCCGGACATCTTTTGAAATTCCGGCACCGGTATCGCGCACGATCACGCACACGTACTGACCCGGCTTTGCGTTGAGAAACCGTGCCGCCTGCCGTCGGTCGAGAATGGTATTCTTTGTGGATAGCGTAATTGTCCCGGACGCCTCCCTCCCTTCACTATTTTCCTCACCCTTAAGCGACACAATTGCATCACGCGCATTTACGCACAGGTTAAGAAACATCTGGCTCATTTGTGAGGGGTCGGCTGAAACGAGCTTCAAATCCGATTCCGGAACGACACGTATGGTAATTTCAGGGGGAAATGTCCGTTTTATAAGGCTCACCGTCTCATCTAATATAC
>CAZGJW010000110.1:0-9884 GCA_964525675.1 uncultured Spirochaetota bacterium | reverse complement strand
AGAATTCAAGAAAGATCCTGTCTGACCCGGCAGGGACGCTTATAGGATAAAAATGAATGGAAAAGGTCATTTCCGTTGTTTCGTCGACCCGCTCGATATTGAATGGGAGCTGTGCGTGGAGAGAATCCTGGGCCATACAGTTTTCGCACGGCTTGTTTCTTCCAAAAAACATATGATAGCACTTTCTTCCTATAAGACTGTCAAAGGATTTTTTAAAATACCTTGTGGCTGCATAATTAACCGTAATGATATTGTGGTTGATATCCTGAATCGATATCGGGGTGGTAATTCCATCAAAAAAGGCTTCCAGCTTGTTCTTGCTTATGATGAGCTCTTTGTTCATATTCTGCACCCGCTTCTGCTGTCTCTTCAACTTCTCGAATGAGATGGCATTCTCGAGCGCAACAGAACACTGTCCGGCGAGGATTTCGAGCGTCTCTATATCGAATTGATCGTAATATTCATTGTTCTTCCGTATTCCGAGGCAGAGAAACCCGTTCAGCTTGTCCTTGAACTTGAGAGGGAGTATGTAGCTCGGCCGTAATTCATGCAAACCCTCCGAGGTTTGTACAACCATACTTTCATCAAGCCCCGGTTTGTGCAGGCCGCCGTTTTTCTTTAAAAGTGTTTTCACAATGAGCGAGTTCCTGTACATCACAAAGTTTTTAACATCAGCAATGTCGAGATCAAACCCTGAACAGGCGACCAATCTGTAATTCCTCGATGTATAATCGAGTACCATCATGAATGCCCATTCCAGGTTAAATGTCTCTACTACCTTGCGAACTGTCGAATCACCGAGCAGTTTGAGCTCTACAACGGTCGTGAGGCTTTCCGAGAAATTCCTCAGGCTCCTGTAGTAGTCCATCCGTTTCCCGAAATAGAGTTTTTCAATGATTGAGAGCGTTCCCGTTCTCAGCGGCTGGAAAACCACGGCTGCAACCATACCGAGGAAGAGAGATAGGAGAAAAGAATACTCAAACGGAACGTTTCTCATAACCTTGGATGAAACCCAGAAAATTCCATAGAAGATGAACGCACTTATTATCACGAGCACGAAATACAGTATCGCTCTTATGACAAACGCCGAATAGTGGACTAGTCTGTACCTGTAAATTGCATAAAAAATTACAAACGCATTTATAGTCGAGGTAAACAGGTCGAAGGGGTAACGCCCGATCGGTTCATACAGGTTAACTGCAACACCCAGCAGCATTACACTTGCGCCGAAAAGGGGCAGACGTAATTTTCTTTTGATATACTCATTCTTTGTTTTATACAGCTCACGCAGCAGCATGCCAATACAAAAGATAAGAAACAGATAGCTCAGAACATACGCCATGGGGGCGCCTCTTCCGAGCTTGTAATAAAACTGGTCGCTTTCAAACCACGCCTGAGAAACGATGTAGCCCTTGAAATTCATGAACAGGAGAAACAGGTATATAATGTAGCCGACGTAAATTACAATACTGTAGTTCCTGTTCTTGGATTCGAAAAGATCGAGCACTGAGTGAACCATGAATATGGGGACTCCGAGCATACCGATAAGCATAATACGGTTCCACACAAGCGGATTCGCGAGCGAGGTATTTGCGTGCATCATGAAGGAACCGAAGCCCCAGTCGGCCATGAGAATCATATACAGGATAAACGGCCAGTGAATCTTCTCGCCGTCCCGCCGGTAGAGACCGAATACTGTAAAAAGCACGTAGAGAACGGATGATATTCCGGGGACAAAGGTTGAGATATTAAATAACATATGAGTGGTCTGTTCTATAGTAATAGATGCTTTAGTAATAGATATTTTCTAAATTTAAACTTCCATTTCGAGCACCTATAACTATTATTCTGATTATCAAAATATTGAAAAAAACACAATTTGTTATATAATATATTATATGATAGCTATTCTACTTTGTGCAAGTGGTTTTATTTTTCTTTTTCTGTTTGACCTGGTTCAAATATATAACAAAAAAACGCTTTCAACTATTTTTTCAATTATCGGATACGCTAGCATAGTATCCACAGTCATTTTTCTCATTTCCACGCATAAAATAACCTACTCAATTGAAACAGGTTTTGCCCTGTTTGCCCTTATAATTAAGATAACAGGGGCAGCATTCTTCTTCATCCTCCTGCTGTACACCAACCTTATTGAAATAGGCCTGAAATCCCCCTATTCGAACAGCAGCGAAAGACATGCATTGAGCACGGGAACCTACGGACTTGTACGGCATCCCGGCTTTCTGTGGCTATTTTTTTCGCTGATACTTCTGACCTTTATATATAAGGATGTTGAATTCACACTGTTTTCAACACTTATCATCGCAATGAATTTTATTCTTGTTCTTATTGAAGATATTATTTTGTTCCCAAGGCTATTCAATAACTACCGGGAATATAAAAAATCAGTGCCTTTCATCGTTCCCGGTATACGTAAAATCCTGCGGTTGAGAAGGACCACCTATGTCCGGTAATACCAAGGGCAAAATACTTATCGTTGACGATGACCCGCCTATCAGAAAAGTTGTGGGGATCAACCTGGAAAAAGGGGGATTCGAGGTTGAAGTATCACCGTCTGGAACGGAGGCTCTCAAACTGCTGGAAAACGGTTCGTATATGCCGGACTGCATTCTATTAGACATCAGAATGCCCGAATTATCGGGAATCGACGTCCTGGAAACCGTAAAAAAAAGTCACCCACTCATATCCGTTATTATGCTTACCGCCCAGACAGACCTCGAGGTCGCAGTTGATACGATGAAAAAAGGCGCTTTCGATTATATCGTAAAACCGGTTCGCCGCTTTCAGCTTGTGGAGATTATAAAAAAAGCGCTCCGCTACAGGGAAATGCAGCTCGAAAATGAGAGACTTGCGCGTGAAAACAGGGAGTACCAGCTGTCACTCGAAAAAAAGGTCGCTGAAAGAACCAAAGAGCTTATACACGCATATAAAAAACTCAAAAATGCCAACCTCCAGACGGTCAAGATACTGGCAGAGACTATCGAAGCAAAAGACCCGTACACGAGGGGGCATTGCAACAGGGTGCGGCTTCTCTCGTCGGAAATCGCCCGGCATACGGGTATGGATCACGACAGGATAGAGGTGCTCGAATATGGCGCCCTTCTCCATGATATTGGCAAAATCGGTATAACCGAATCGCTCCTCCACAAAAACGGCGGGCTTACCGCAGAGGAGAGGAAGGCTTTTCAACTGCATACCATCATCGGCGAAAATATCTTAAAAACCGTAGAATTTTTCAAACCGTGTCTCTTTATCGTCCGAAACCACCATGAATGGTACAACGGCAATGGATATCCCGACGGTCTCAGAGGAGATGAAAATGGCCTTTCGGCACGTATCGTCTCTATTTCAGACGCATTCGATGCAATGACCTCAACGAGACCCTACAGAAAGGCACTCTCCTTCGATTTCGCCATTGCAGAACTGGAGAGGGAGAAAGGGAGGCAGTTTGATCCCCGGCTCGTTGATATTTTCATTAACAAGGAAGTGTATGCTACCCTCCCCCCTGTCGGTGAATACTCCGGCAGCCTTGTATAGTCTGAAATAGTAAACCGCAATGGCATTATGAGGCAGTTGTCTCATACCTCAAACTTGACGACTTCGCCGTAATTGAATTCAGCTGCCTTCGCGGTGTGCTGGATGCGGTACGGGTGTGTTGAGAGCAATCCGGACACAGGAACTACTTTTCAACTGTGTATCAGCGGAAAGTTGATAAGTAAGTATTATGTCCCCATAATTGCGGTGGCGGAGCGGGTACACCGCTTTTAACTTGACAACCTGTACTACAATTTATTACTATCTGGTATTGTTTAAATTTTTTATTTAGGAGGGTTTTTTTATGAAGAAACTGATCATCTTTATCGTGCTCGCGCTTATGGTAGCCGGTGTTTTCATCGCTGCTGGCAGCAAGAAAGGCGAAAAGGGAGTGTATGAAATCGTCATGGTCGTGAAGCTCGAGGGTGTAGCATGGTTCGACAACATGCGCCTCGGCATCAAGGAGTTCAACGACAAGTATGAGGATGTAAATGCCTACCAGATCGGTGCAGACACAGCAGACCCGGCCGCACAGGTCGCGCTGATTGAAGATCTTATCGCCAAGGGAGTAGACGCAATTCTCGTTGTTCCCAACGACCCTGAATCTCTTGTTCCCGCATTCAAGAAAGCCAATGACGCGGGAATCCTCACATTCACACATGAGGCTTCTGTACAGCGGCAGGTTACCTACGACCTTGAGGCATTCGACAACACCGCATTCGGCCGTCACATGATGGATGTCATGGCTAAGTGGATGGGTGAGAAAGGCGAATGGGTGCCCTTCGTCGGCCACCTCACCTCAACCACCCATAACGAGTGGGTCGACGGTGAAGAGGCCCAGGCCAAGGATAAATATCCAAAGCTCAAAGAAGTTACCTCGAGAATCGAGGAGCAGGAGAATCAGCAGATTGCCTATGAGAAATCATTGGAGCTTCTCAAGACATACCCGAACCTGAAGGCCATTATGGGAAGCGCAATGAGCACACAGCCTGGTGCAGCACGGGCCATCGAAGAAAAGGGCCTTATCGGCAAGGTTGCAAGCTTCGGAACAGGGCTGCCGTCGGTAACCGGCGAGTACATCCTGAGCGGAGCATCCCAGTCCTTTCATTTCTGGGTACCAGCTGATGCAGGTTATGGGACCGCCTATGTTGCGTATCAGAGCCTGAAGGGTATTAAGATCAAGGAAGGTGACAACCTCGGCAAGCCGGGTTATGAGAGTATTACCATCAAGAAGAATGCATCCGGCATTCCCGTTATTTACGGCTCTGCATGGGTCGATGTAAACAAGGACAACCTGGGCGACTGGAAGAATCCTGATGGAAGCTGGAAGCTATAAAGATACACGTTAATTTACAATATCAAACAGCCGGGGGGATTCATCCCTCCGGTTACTTTTTTTTTCTTTCATTTCTTCACTATTTTTGATAATATTAGTAGTCTATTAACAGTTTATGCAGTATCTGTCAAAAACGAGAGAACAATCTCACACAGCACCTTGAGATCAAACCAGAACAATGACTGAAAAAATCCTCGAAGCAAAGAATATCAGCAAGGCATATGTCGGGGTGCAGGCCCTCGATAGTGTTAATATGGACATCAGAAAGGGTGAAATCCACTGCCTGGTCGGAGAAAACGGCTCCGGGAAGTCAACCCTCATCAAGATCGTTGCTGGTGTGGTAAAGCAGGACACAGGTGAAATCATCTTAAACGGCCATCCCTATACCTATCTCCACGCCATCGATTCCATCCGGCAAGGTGTGCAGATTATCTACCAGGACCTGTCCCTCTTTCCAAACCTGACGGTGGCGGAAAATATCTCGTTAAACCAGGAAATCGAAAGAAGCAGCAAGACTATTAACTGGAATGATATCAGAAGCATCGCAGAGAAGGCTCTGTCGGAAATAGGTGAACAGCTCGACCTTGATGAAAAGGTTGAAAACATCTCTGTCGCATCCAAGCAGCTCGTTGCCATATCGCGGGCGCTCACCCAAAACGCACGGCTGATCATTATGGATGAGCCCACCTCCTCCCTCACCAGGGATGAGATCACCCACCTCTTCTCTGTTATTACCGGCCTGAAGACAAGAGACATCAGTACGCTTTTTGTGAGCCATAAACTCAGCGAGGTGTTTGAGATATCCGAAAGGGTAAGCATCCTCCGTGACGGCAAGATGGTGGGAACCTATAAAACCGAAGAGCTCGATAACGACAGGCTCATCTTCCTTATGACCGGGAAAAAGATCGAGGCAACGCTCTACACGTTCGACGAGAAGTCGACCAAAAAAACTCCGCTTCTCGAGGTGCTGCACCTCTCAAAAAGCAGAAACTTCAAAGACATAAGCTTCTCCCTTCGCAAAGGTGAGATTTTAGGTATTACCGGTCTGCTCGGCTCGGGGAGAACAGAACTTGCCCTCGCCCTGTTCGGTATGTATCCTGCCGATTCCGGTGAAATCCGTATTGAAGGCACGCCCATTTCCATAAAATCAATACCGGATGCGATAAAAGCAGGTATCGGGTACCTCCCCGAAGATCGGTTGAACCAGGGGTTGTTCATCGAGCAGACCATAAGCACGAATATAATTGTCACGATATTGAAAAAATTATTAAACAGGTTCCGTATGGTTAGCAAGGTGAAGAGAAAAGAGCTCGTTAACAAGTGGGTGGATGAGCTTGCCATCAAAACGCCATCCGTCGAGGCGACGGCCCAGAGCCTTTCAGGGGGGAATCAGCAGCGTCTCGTGCTTGCGAAATGGCTCGCCACAGACCCCAAGGTGTTTATATTTGATGGCCCCACCATCGGAGTCGATATAGCTTCCAAGAGCACTATTCATAAAATCATCAGAGACCTTGCCGAATCGGGAATGGGTATTATAATTATCTCTGATGAAATCCCCGAGGTGCTGCAGAACAGCAACCGGGTTCTGATTATGTACAGGGGGAAAATCATCGAAGAGATTACGGATGTAACCAGTGTCACGGAGGATAAACTTTTTTCAATCATGAGCGGGAAGGATGTCAATGAGGCTGTTTGAACAGATCCGGCAGTATAACTATAAGCGGGCGCTCAAGTACAATGAAACATACCTGTTTTTCGTGCTTATCGTATTCGGGGCCGGTATTACAATTATCAATCCGACCTTTCTCTCACCGGAAAACACGTTCGATCTCATCAACAGCAGCGCAGGCACGGCCATACTTGCAATCGGTGTCTTCCTCGTTCTCATGTCGGGAGGGATAGATGTATCCTTCACCGCAATTGCAATTTCAGGCCAGTACATCGCAGTCAATGTGCTGACCGCCGCCCATGTCGACAACCTCGCTTTTGCATTTCTCGTTTCCTGTTCTGTGGGAATCGCACTCGGCGCGGTAAACGCATCGCTCATATCATTGTTCAAGCTTCCGACGCTTATCACCACTCTTGGAACGCTGAGTATGTTTCACGGTGGGCTCCTCGCATTTGTGGGAACGAAAGCATTCAACACCGGCGATCTGCCGAACTGTTTCAAAGCCTTCGGACAGGCAAGCCTCTTCACGCTCACCAGGCCCGACGGCAGTATGTACGGCCTGTCCGTGTATGCGCTCATACTCCTTGTCATTCTTATTGCAAGCTGGCTTATTCTTAGATACACGATGCTCGGCAGGGGGATTGTCGCAATCGGCGGAAACAGAGAAGCTGCGGAGAGAGCGGGATTCGACATCGTACGTATTCAGTACTTCATCTACTGTTTTGTCGGATTTCTCGCTGGAATCATGGGGATTATGCACGTTTCATTGCTGCGCTACAGCAATCCAAACTACATTGTTGGTGATGAGCTCAATGTCATAGCCGCGGTTGTGCTCGGCGGAGCGAGGATTACGGGCGGCTCCGGGTCTCTGCTCGGGACAATGTTAGGAGTAGCCATGATCGTCATTCTGGAGAAAAACCTGGTGCTCATCGGATTGTCCTCGTACTGGCACCAGTTCTTTATCGGGCTTATCATCATCGTCGGTGTGAGCATCACCTACTATCAGAATCTACGGCGAACGAACCAGCGTGTCGTTTTTGTGAAGGAATAAACCACAGATATGGATTGATAAGAGGAGACATCCTTGTTCGGTAGACATTCGAAACTCTGGACATTGTTTATTATCATGGTCGTCGTGATCATCATCATGTCGGCCGCTCTCCCCAATAAATTTCTTCGGGTCATCAACTTCCAATCCATGTCGAATCAGATACCCGAGTTCGGGCTTCTTGCGATTGCAATGATGGTAACCATGATCACAGGCGGCATCGACCTTTCCGTGGTTTCCACAACCAACCTGACCGGCGTTGTCGCCGCTCTTATATTGAAAAACATGATTACACCCGAAATGGCATCATCGCAGACTTTTTTACTGATGGCTTCTGCCGTGGCTGCAGCAGTCGCCCTGTCGATTGTTTGCGGAATCGTCAACGGGTTTGTCATAACAAGATTCGGGGTGCCTCCCATCCTCGCCACACTGGGAACCCAGGGACTTTTTCTCGGTATTGCCATAATCATCACCGAGGGCCACGGTATCACCGGGTTCCCCGAAAAATTCCTGTTTCTCGGAAGCGGGAAGGTAGGCGGCATTCCGATGCCGTTCATTATCTTTGTAATAGTGACGTTTCTGATATATATCTTCCTCAATAAAACGAAGCTCGGTCTCAGCATGTACATGGTCGGCTCCAACCCGACGGTTGCACGCTTTGCAGGTGTAAACAACAGCAACGTTCTACTTAAAACCTACATGATGTCCGGATTACTCGCAGGAATATCCTCGGTTATCATGATATCCAGGGTAAATTCGATGCGGCCCGGATATGGATATGCCTACCTTCTTCAGGCCATCCTTGTCGTGGTCCTCGGAGGAGTCGATCCGTACGGTGGTTTTGGATCGGTTTTAGGCGTTGTCATGGGGATCATCATTTTGCAGGTGCTGCAGAGCGGGTTTAATATTCTGGCCTTCAACCCGTTCTTTAAAAAATTCATCTGGGGGCTCATGCTGCTCGTTGTCATGATCATAAATTTCTTCGTTGCAAAGTATAAGCAACGCGCAAAGAAACTGGGTGTCAGCACCTGACAGCCTTTTCTACGCAAATTCCGTTCAGGTTGACCTCATGAAAATCGAAGCAATTATATGGGATCTTGACGGGGTGCTCATCGATTCGGAAGAGTATCACATCGAAGCTGAAGTCGAAACGCTCAAAAAATTCGGAATAGAGCTGTCGCTGCCTGTTGCAAAGGAATATTTCGGTGTAAAACTTAAAGACTACTTCACAGATATAGTAAAGCGGTACAAGAAAAATATCCCCGTTCATACGATGATTACACAGCATTACAACACGCTGATCAGGTATTACAGGAAAATATTTCCTGTAACCCCCGGAGCCTTCGAGGTGCTCGGTGAGCTTCAAAAACGCTACAGGATGGGAATTGCGACAAGCAGAGAAAAAGAGCTTGCCGATATTGCCCTCAAACGATTTTCCCTATTTCCATTCTTCGAAACAATCGTATATGGTGAAGATGTCCAAAACGGCAAACCCGATCCCGAACCCTTTCTCACGGCATGCAAACGGCTGAATACAAATCCTCATCTCTGTGTTGTCATCGAAGATTCGCTCAGCGGTGTTGCGGCCGCAAAAAAGGCGGGTATGCTCAGTATTGTCAGAAAAGCCCGTCACAATGCTGATCTTGATTTTTCAAACACCGGTTATACGATAAACGATCTGAATGAGATTCCCCCTCTGCTTCTTAAAATGGAACAAAACGGGTAAAAAACGATAGGTTTTGTACGTGTCACCTGATGTGGCGCAGTTTTATGCGTGCCCTGCCTGCCGCGAATGCGCTTACAGGGCTGCAGAATGTTTAAGACAGAAAATCACTTGACAATTACAGAGTGTAAAGATACAATGCGTATCCGAATATTATCCGGATGTGTGGTGTCCGAATAATGCCGCTTGACATCGGTAATACAGTAGACCGTCCATTCTTTTCGAGAAAGACGAAACCGGTTTTCTGAGAACATGAAAGGTCGATTCAAACAGGGGTGGATTTTAACCGTATACCCCCTTGCCGGGTAGATGCCCAAAATGACAATAGAAAAATTGAATAAAAGGGCGGGAATTTTCTTCTTTCTTCCTGCAGGGGTAGTGATTATAGGCATTATTGTCTATCCCCTCCTCTTCTCACTTGTAACGAGCTTTTCCAGCTATGGCTTTTTAAACCCCTTTTTCAATCAGTTTCTATGGTTTGAAAATTACGGGACGATATTTCACGACATATATTTCTGGAACTCCCTGTGGGTTATATTCAAGTTTGTAT
>CAZGJW010000109.1:0-10031 GCA_964525675.1 uncultured Spirochaetota bacterium | reverse complement strand
GAAAGGGATTGTTTTTCCTTGAGGTTGCTCACAACGTCATTCATAAGATTGAAAAGAACCTGAACGAGTTGATCGTAATCTCCCTTGACTTCTGCATCTCTTTTGATTTTTTGTTCAAACTCTATTTGCTTTGTTTTTATCTGGATTTTCAAAAGCTCTGCAGACTCCCCGATAACTTCGCGCAAAGACACAGGTTCGAGATTGGGAGTTTCTATACGGAGGAAGGCTCTCAGGTTCTTTATTTCATGCCGAACTCGGTATGAGGAATCAAGAACAACTTTAAAAGAATCCTGAATGAGTTTTTTATCATCGGGATTGAGCTGGGCTAACTCTGCATAACCCTGCATGCCGGTCAGAATATTATTTATTGCATGTGCAGTTTCACTGAGAAGTTTTTTTGAAAATTCAGATGAGGTGCCGGACTGCACAGACCCTGCATGTCTTGTAATCCACACGTATTTATACACGGAATAGAGCACCTGGCCGAATACCGGCAGCGCAAGACTCAGTGGAAGGAACGCATCGATACGCATATCATATTCAATAGCTTTGTCCTTTCCCGTGGTGAGAATCACGAGGGAAGGTTTGTTCCTATCTCTCTTCAGGCCGGCCAGTTTCTGTTTTATTTCTGAAAAAAACTCATAATCACAAAACAGAACACAGTCAGAAAGCTGGGTCACGTAGTGGGCCGCCTGCTGGGCGCTTTCAACAGCAACCGGTTCATAGCCGAATGACTGCGAGAGCTCTGTGAAAATCTCAAAATAATCGCTGTTTTTGTGAAGCAGCCGAGAAAAAACGATCGATTTTTTTAAATCCATATACTTCCCCACCCCATGATGTGCATTCTAATTGTAAAACAGACTTCTTTCCTTTTCAACTTTTTCTCACGGAACAGGATTGCAACAACAAATTGCGCGGATAATGCCACCGAATTGTTTATCCATTACATAATGGGCTGATTTATAAGACCAGTAAGGGGCATCAAGATTCCTGATTGCCATTACCCGTGTCGGAGTAACGGTCGTCCTCTTCGATACCGAACACTTCTATTATTTCGTGATTACAGGAAATGAAATCGTCAAGGGTGTCCTGCATTGATTCGACATTAAGACCCGAAAAATAGAGTTTCGCAAAAATCGTGAAGTTGATTTCATCATCCGTCTTCATAATATTGAAATAATTGCCATATTCATAACAGATATTCATCATTGATTCGAGATGTTCTTTTAGAAAATCCTCTTCATCGATGTCGAAGGTGTAGGAGTATGCCAGCTCGAGGAAATTACTCTCCTTTTCTACAAAGACCGATCCGCCGATTTCAGAATTGCTGGAAAATGAGGCCTGATAGAGATCCTCGGTTTCCTCTCTGTCGAATATTTTGTAACCGAGCTCACTGTAAATCGTTTCAATCGTTTCGATAAGCTCCCTTATATCATCTTCCATCTTCGTTCCTTATACAAGAGGTGGCAATATGTCCCCTCAGGGGAACATCCTTGACAGGATATGCCAATTCGCCGCCGATCTCTGGCAGGACATAGTATCACAGATAACTTATTCCACGTTACTGAGAAGTGGTGTACACCACTTCTCGGCCGAGTATAAAAGATAACTTATTCCAAATTACTGAGAAGAGCATTGAGCCTCCTGATAACACATTCCTCCTCAATCGTGTGTATACCGAGTGTGCTCCCACTCCACATCAGAAGTATCTTGGCCTCGTATTCAGTTAACGATATTTTTCCCTCCTGAATATTATTCAGTTTATCCAGAAGTATTGATTCTTCGGGAATTTCAACATCTCCATCACCCCAGTGTCCGCCGTGAATTGCGCTGTCCGCCCAAATCTTGATGACCCGGGCTTCAGTCTCTGAAAGCGGTAAATCCATGTGAAGAAAGCTAATTGAATTGAATTATATCGTCAAGAATTAACTTGACGGCTCAAAGTCAATGCCGTATATTCCACCCGTTGATAAAGGAAAACTGGAGAACAGTAATGGCACATGTGTGTGAAATATGTGGAAAAGGCACTATCGCGGGAAGATCATATGCCACCCGTGGTCTCGCGAGAAGAAAAAACGGGGCAGGCATCAAAATAACAGGTATTGCGAAACGAAGCTTCAGACCCAATATCATTAAAAAACGAATTGTCCTTGACGGCTCTGTAAAAAAGGTGAAGATCTGCACTTCATGCTTGAGAAGCGGTAGAGTAAAACTTGCTCAGTAATCGATTGTCAGTATTACCGGAATAAAAAAGATCAGCTCATTCCTCACGCAGAGAATCAACTATTATTAGAACTTTCCCCTGCATCAGGTTTTCCCGTGAATTCTTATTTTGAAGTAAAACCTGCGCATCATCTCCCGAAATAGCAATGTCCGTCTCAATAAGTCTGTCGTCGTGTACTGCCACAACTCTGTATGGATTATCACCGATTCTCATACCGGTTGATTGATCATTCGGATCATCAGTATATTGAACCGCTCCCCATTTCCTGAAATTTTCCGGATACATAAGATCAGGTGAAAATACAAGTGTGTGGTTGTTGTCGAATATTCGAGGTGCTGCTGCCGGCTGTTTTCCGAGGCCCCGCGCATCAACTATAAGGCCTGTAAATATGGTGGAGTGGACAAACCGGTTATACGTAGGAAAATCACCCGTATCATATCCGGCTTCAAAAAGTATATGTAAAAATCCGTTTTCACCGAAAAGTGGAAACGATTTTTCGATAATTACATCCTGCTGAATATACTGTATCTTTGATTTCTTTACTCCCACATAATAGGTGTACAGGTGCTGGTTTTTTGTGTAATCCGCTCTGATAATGTCTGCTGCGGTTCTATACGCATCCACCCGCAAATTGTTCATTGCACGAATGAAATTCTCGAAAAGGAGTTCTTCAGCATGCTGCTGGGCCGCATACTGCCAGTCGGCGGCATTCCCGGTCTCCTCTTCCGAAATAGATGAAGCTGCTGAAACCACCAATTCCATTCTTCTCCAATCGACTGCAGCTGAATTCTGTTCGGCGAAAAGCGTACAGACGGGTAATAAGAAAAAACCGGCAAATACTATTTTTAATAATCGAACCATTACTCTACCCATTGCTTCAAAAAGTACCGTTTCGAAATCGCCCCGGATGCAAGAAACTCCTGAAGTTCAGATCTTATATCAGGATAGATTGTTTCATCCTGTATATCGGATCTTCTGAAAAATTTGAAACCAACAACCCTCCTGTCCTCTCCCACTGCAAGTGATCCTGTATCCTTCGTATGTATTACGTAGGTGGGTTGAAGGATATGGGTTGTATTCTGTACAATCGTCTCGACGGCAAACAAAAAATCACCGACCTCAATATGAAGTTTCAACTCCTCAAACAACTCTCTTTTCAGGGCATCCTGAACCGCTTCTCCACTCTTCACCCCGCCTCCGGGAAGAAGCCAGTAACTTTTTTTCCCCTTCCGGTGCTTGACAAGCAGGACACAGCTATTATGGATGAGCAATCCTGCAACCCTGATCCTCATATACATTATTTTCGTCTTTAATTCGGTTTTTGCTAATTATTTTTTCAACAGGTATAATAATAACTGGTAAAATAGATTTTTTGTTAGTATTTTGATTTTCGTTTCACGGTGCAATGCCGGACGGCATTTTATCAGTATGTCAATATTCAGGAGGGACACCCTTATATGATAAACGGAATACAACACATTGGCATTGGAGTGACGGATCGTGACCGGTCATTTACATTTTACAACAATGCTCTCGGATTTTCAGTTCCCATGAGCAAATCGACCGACACCTGCAGCGGTATGCTTCCCGTTCTCGGCAAAGACGAAACCCGTAATGTCGTTATTGTGCTGAATCCTCACGGCGGCGGCCTGATTGAAATATTTCAGTATGTATCGCGAAAACCCACACCCATTCCGGATAGTGTGGATTTTACCTGCAACGGTTATATGTTCTATGGTCTAAAAGTCAGGAACATAGACAAATCCCTTGAAAGGATAAAACAATTCGGTGGTGAAGTCGTTATCGGGTCCAGCCCGTTTACGCCGATGAAGGATAAAAAGTGGAAAACAGCCGTTTTCAGGGATCCGGACGGCATATACGGCATCGTTCTCGAATATCCTCAGAGCACAGTCGGATACGGGCGTGGTTCCGCAAGGATAGGCGGTATTGAGTATGTCGCGGTGGGGGTTTCCGATATTAAAAAGTCTGCTGATTTTTACTCCTCGGTGCTCGGTTATAATGACATTATCTATACCTATGAGGGTCCGGCACCGGAATGGGAAAAACTATACGGGTCCTCAAAAAAAATAAAACGGACGCTCATGCAGAGAAGCGCCAAACCTCAGGGGCTGTTCAAGCATTTTTTAAGGGGAGGTATGATAGAGCTTATCGAAGTTCAGGACGGAAATAAAAAACACAACTTCGATGGCAGAAAATGGGGTGACATCGGGTTCATGGAACTCTGTTTCGATGTGGATGATATTCAACGAACACTGAAATACACGGAAAAAATGGGCATCCCTGTCGCAGTACCGCCGTATAGTCAGGACATGGGGCTGAAAACGCAGGCAACGTTTGCCTATATTCGGGATCCGGACGGATCATTGCTTGAATTCGCCGACATTAAACGTCTTCCGGTACCTTATTTTTTTATCAGGCTTCTTGTGAACCCATTCGTAATATCAATTGCGAAGAAAATACGCCTTCTGAAATGAAGTTTTTCAATCACGAGGTCAGAAATTACGCGGTTATGAATTTTTTCATCCTTCGAATTCCTTCTTTTATGTTCTCCATGGACGTTGCAAAGGAAATTCGTATATAGTTGTCGGCGCCGAATGCCTTGCCTGGTACCACTGCTATGTGCGCCTTTTCAAGCAGTACATCGGCCAGCTCAACTGAGCCTCTTACCTCAACCCCTGAAAATGTGCGCCCGAACAATGCACTGACATTCGGGAACACGTAAAACGCTCCTTCCGGATTGACGCAGGCAACCCCTTTAATACTATTCAGCTCACGAACGATAAAATCTCGTCTTTTTGTGAATTCATCAACCCACCGCGTTATAAAGGACTGCTCGTGGGACAGTCCCTCAACGCTCGCCCATTGAGAAATCGAGGCAGGGTTTCCCGTCGTGTGCCCCTGCAGTTTGTTCACAGCGTCGATGATTCGTTTTGAGCCCGCAGCATATCCGATACGCCAGCCAGTCATTGAAAAGGCCTTCGACATGCCGTTTATCACGACGGTTTTTTCTTTCATTTTTTGGGAGAATGTTGCGATGCTTACATGCTCATTTCGGTCATACACTATCTTTTCGTATATTTCATCGGAAACGGTTACCACATCACTATCCTGCAGCAGCTCGGCAAGAGCGTATAATTCTTTCCTGCTGTACACGGCGCCGGTTGGATTGCAGGGTGAGTTGAGGAGAAACACCCGTGTTCTGCCGGATAATGCTTTCTCGAGCTGTGAAACGGTGATCTTGTAGGCGTTTTCCTCAGTTGCATCGATAAAAACCGGCCGTGCACCGCATATACCGGTCATTTCTGAATAACTTACCCAGTAGGGAGCGGGAATAAGCACGTCATCCCCATCCTCAGCCAGAACTGCAAGCACGTTGAATACAGAGTGTTTCGCCCCTGAGTTGATGATAATTTCGTCGGTTTTATATGTCAGATCATTATCCGCTTTGAGCTTGCGAACGACCGCCTCCTTCAGTTCCAGAATACCGCTCGCAGGTGTATAGTATGTTTTGTTGTCCTGTATTGCCTTTTTTCCCGCCTCTTTTATAAACTCAGGGGTATGAAAATCCGGCTCTCCGGCGGCGAAGCTGATGACATCCACTCCCGATGCCCTCATCTCCTTTGCCTTTGTGTTCATTGCAATTGTCCGTGAAGGCGCTATGGCACTCCTTTTTGAAAGATGCATTGCAACAGTCCTTTATGAATAGGAATTTTTGGTGAGCTAAAAATACTCTATTGCCTAAAAGCAGTCAACAGCAATCCTGAACAGCATCAGACTAAGGTTCAGCAACAGAGCTGAATCTCTCAATTCTTCTACTATCTTCGAAAAGCTGTCCTGATCCACAGAACGATCTCCTCACCGGGCATGAGAATGGAGTTGAATCCCATACCGTTGATCGAGATGAGCGTTTCGATGTCCGATCCGTACCGCCGGGCAATTTCCCAGAGTGTGTCCCCACTCCGAACGGTGTATCGTATTTCCTGGGCGTCCATATCCTTTACAGGAACAAAAGGCCGGGTATCGACGATATCTTTTTCACCATGCAGAGGGACAAGAATCATTCGGCCTGCATAGATCTTTTTAGGATTTCGGATATTGTTTATCAGTTTCAGCATGGTAACGGTTGTGTCAAACCGTTCGGCAATTGCACCGAGTGTTTCACCGTATCGGATACGGTATCGTGCGACTCCGGTGAGCTCTTCGGCGGGAAGATTCAGATAAACCGTTAATGCGCTGTCGACGGAATCAAGTGGAATGCGGATATTGTAAGACCGGTCAGGCGGTGTCATGAGTCGTGTAAGCTCTGGATTCAAAAAACGGAGCTCATCGAGGCGTATACCGGACCGTTTGGAGAAAACTGTTAAATCAATGGGCTTTTCAAGGGTGAGCATCTCAAATGCAGGGTATCCTCTGCCTTCATCGAACGCAAAACCGAATTCGTACGGATGTTTCGCAATATACGCCGCTGCAAAAAAACGCGGTACATACTCCCTTGTCTCACGCTTCAGAAGATGCTTCCTGCAGAGCTCCCAGTAATCGAGCGAATTCCCCCTTCTAACAGCGCTTTTGACCGCCCCCTGACCGGCATTGTACGCTGCAAGTGCGAGCTCCCAGCTATTGAAATATCTGTACAGGTCCCGCAGGTGACGGAGCGCCTGCTCGGTTGATTTGAATGGATCGCGCCGCTCATCTACCCAGAAATCAACTCTGAGATTGTAGAAACGCGCGGTTGGCGCCATAAATTGCCAAAGTCCGGACGCACCGGCTCGGGAAAATGCCTGTACCGAATAGGCGCTTTCAATAAGAGGAAGATAAACCAGGTCTTCAGGGAGGTTTTTTTCCCGAACAGAATCTTGTACCGACGGAAGATACAGCGAGGCGTTTTTCAGGCCCCTCTGTAAAAATGAGTGTTCGACACCGGTAAAACGGCGGACAGCTGCTTTTACCTCGCTTCTTTCAAGGATGGATTCCGAAAGCAGAGATCCGGAGAGCGCCATCGGATAGAGAAAAAGGATAAACAGAAAAAATACTCTCATCGATTTCAATCACTGTCCGCCTTTTATCCGCTGGTATATGCTCCAGGCTTGAATGTTCGGTTGTTTGAATCATGGTGTTCGTCTGAAACACGCAAATCAATGAGAAAGAGCTGAAGCGACTTTTCTCCTCTGAAGTTATTTTCCTCGATGGTAAAAACAATGTCTACCACCTGACTGTTCTTCAGCATTCTGAAACCTTTGTCTGCAAGACCCCACCCAATAACGGGGATGAGCCCTCTCGAAGAAGGAATATGAAATTTAATATGATTTTTCGTTTTTCCTATGGCAATAGGATTTACCACCGTCGTGCCGAGTATTGAAAAACGAGGAGGCGGATTCCCGGGGCCGGTTGGTTCAAAAATATGCAGCTCATCATACAGTTCGTAGGATACATCATCCGGTGTAACCGCATCATCAATCTCCACCACATCTCTCCACATCCGGTGGCCGGGCTCATCAAGCATAATGCTGTGTATTTTTTTTCTGAAGGTATCAATCTTATTCGTCTCAATGGTAAAACCGACGGCTGATCTGTGCCCACCGTATTTGAGGAGAAGATCATCGCATCGGGATACGAGGGAGACCAGGTCGAAGTTACCCGGCCCCCTGCCTGATCCCACACCAATTTCACCGTCATTAACAATAATAATTGCCGGTTTCGAAAACTTTCGCGCAATTTTGTTGGCTATGATTCCGGTTACACCGTGCTCGGCTTTATCGGTCGAAAGCACAATAACCGGGTCCCTGTAGTAGTCCTTCTCGATCATCGGGTTGATAATACTCAGGTTGCGTTCTCCCTTTCTCTTTCTGCTCTCATTAAACCTGATCAGCATGCATGAAAGTTCATTCGCCTCTCGCACATCAGTCGTGGTAAACAGGCGAACCGCAACGCTCGCGTCACCCATTCTCCCCGCCGAATTGATTACAGGGGATATATTCCAGGATACGTGTTTTGCAGTGACGTGATCGTGCGGAATATCGCAGTACCCGCATAGAACTTTGAGACCGAGGTTTTCGGTTCTGCTAATCTGCTGCAGTCCTTCTTTGACAATAATTCTGTTTTCATCAATGAGCGGCATTATGTCTGATATTGTTGAAACCGCGGACAGGTCGATAAAGGAACGAACAAACTGGATGGTTTTTCGCTGTTTCATGCTAAACAGTTGAAGAAATATTTTAGTGAATTCAAGCGCATCGGCATACGGCTTCTTACTAATTATTTTCATTCTGTTGATTTTCTTTTCCTTGAGCCAGCTCGAAAAATATAAGGGGAGCGGCTTTTCTGCATCGCTTACAACCATACAGTTATCTTCTATCGGGTAATGGAGACTCTCCTCTATGGAAACAGGCTCAGCTATACGGCCGTTTTTTACCTTTATGCCCCTGATCTTTTCTCCATCCGGGACAAGCACTGTAAATATCCTGTTAAAATTTTTTGTGTACGAAAATATATACGCGTGGATAAACTTGAGCACAACCCCACCTGCTGAGAGATCGCGAAAGGGGTAGCTTTCATTGTCCATCTTCGGATTCAGAATTATCGTGTCATCGGGTATGTCATCCGGCTGGGTATGATGATCAATAATGATGGTATCTATACCCAACGAGCAGGCGTATTCGATCTCTTCCTTGCTGGAAACTCCGGTATCTACCGTCACAATGAGCGATACGCCCCTGCTTTTCGCATAGTCGATATCTTTTTTTTCAATGCCGTAGCCGTACTCTCCCTCGGGCACCCTGTAGATAACATCCGCATCAAACATTTTGAGCATGTTATTGATCATCGCAGTGGAGAGTACTCCGTCTACGTCACGGTCTCCGAAAATAAAAATTTTTTCACCATTGTGTACCGCCTTTTTCACCCGTGTAACTGCACCGGTCATTTTTTTAAATTCAAAGGGATTGTGCATTGCCAGGATATCATCGTGCATAAAGTGGTGAAGATCATCGGCTGTCTTAATGCCCCTGAGAAAAAATATTCGGCGGACTCTTCTGCTCAGTCCAGCGCTCGCGGGGAGGCGGTCGAGTTCTTCATCATTAACTTCTTCAAACTCCCACTCGGGAGCATTATTGATCATCTCCTCGATGAAATCAGACATACAATATCCTTTAAGTAACTTTTAAAAAGTTAATTTTGATACTCGGTCCCGTTATGAATACATCCCGTCAGGGATACATCCCGTCAGGGACATACGCCACTTCTACATAATGACTTCATGAACAAGATTGAAATCTGCGGGCTTCGTATCGGCAATTGAGTATGCATCGAGCACGAGACTGAACGCTCTTGTATCTTCAGTATTGAAATACAATGTGGCAAGGGCATCCCCCTGATTGACGGCATTTCCTATTTTTTTATGCACAAGTATGCCTGCAGAATGATCTACCGTATCCTCTTTTTTCATTCTCCCGGCACCGAGCAATACGCCTGCGGTCCCTATGCTCTCGGTGTTGATGGCTGATACATACCCTGATCTCCCAGCAATGACATCTCTGCTGTATCTGGCACGGGGAAACCGACGTATGTTCTGAACCGTCTCAACAGAACCTCCCTGAGCGCGTACGGATTCAACAAACTTTTTAAATGCTTCTCCGTTTTTTAAAACCTCTCTCACCCGCTGTGCACCTGCATCTGCTATTTCAGCAACCTCTGCCGCCAGAAGCATATACCCACCAAGTACACAAACCAGGTCTATCACATCATCAGGGCCTTCGCCCCGCAGGCATTCGATCGACTCAATAACCTCGAG
>CAZGJW010000108.1:0-10036 GCA_964525675.1 uncultured Spirochaetota bacterium | reverse complement strand
GAATGAGAAGCGGCTGAAAGAGGTTTTCCAGAATGGCTGCAAGGAGCATGTAGGTAATGAGTATGGCGATTATAAAGGCCCTGCCCATATCGCGTGTCGTGTTCTGCATCATCTGGGAGCTGCCGCCCCATGTTATGCCGTACCCTTCGGGCAGGTTCAGCCCGCCTATTTTTTTCTGTATGGAACCGACAACTGCCCCAAGCGGGTACCCCTGAGCAGGAGAACCGGTGAATTGAATGACATTGTACTTGTTCCTGTGTATGAGTTTGCTGTACCCCTGGGTGTACTGCACATCTGCGAACTGGGCAAGGCGGTAGACTCCGTCCCGGGATGCGATGCTGATGTTTCCTATCTTTTCGGGAGAATCAACGGAGTTATCCGACATCGTTACCCGTACGTTGTACTCTTCGCCTCCCTCGCGATAGGTTGTCGCCACTACCCCCTCTACGGCGCTTCTCAAAGTGAAGGCAAGATCATATATAGTCACACCGGCATTTTTCATCTGCACCCTGTCCGGCACCAGGGTTATCTCCGGCTTGCCAACCCTGGAGCTCGTGTTGAGGTTCACAAGCCCACCTACATTCTTCAGCTCATCGAGGATTTCAACCCTGTATTTTTCGAGTGTATCGATATCCTGGCCCTGCAGGTAAAACTCGATCGGGGAGCTTCCCCCTCCTGCTCCCATACCGACTGCTTGAACCCTGATCCTGGCATTGGGAATGTCGGCAAGCTCTCCCACGAGAAGATTCACCACCGCCTTGTTACTCAGGTTCCTCTCTCTCTTATCTACGAGCCGCACATCCATCGTTGCCATGTTGGCGCCCTGATCGAGCTCGCTGATGCTCCCTAACGTAGTTACCATATGCTCAACTTCCGGATGCGCCTGGATACGTTGTTCTATCCGGGCCATGAGGTCGGCCGTTTCAGAGAGGTTGTACCCCTGCGGGAGCTCCACCTCAACATTCAGGGCGCTCTGGTCCATTTCCGGCGAGAATTCGAACCCGATCTTTGTTGCCAGAAAGAGGCTGCCCATAAAAAGAACCACGACACCCGTAACCAGCAGAACACCCCGGGATTTTTTCATGAAAATTCTCGTGAGAATACGCTGGTATCCCTGTTCCCATGAACGAAACATCGCCTCGAGTCGTTTTCCGAGGGGATGTTTCTTTCTGTCATGCTCGGGCAGTATTAGAGACGAGAGCATCGGGGTAAGGGTGAGCGAGACCAGGAGCGAGAAGATAGTGGCGAACACAACGGTCAGGGCGAATTCTTTCAGAAAAATCCCCACCATTCCTTTCACCATCGCAAGCGGCAGAAACACCGCTACATTGGTGAGCGTCGAGGCTAATACCGCGGTTGTAATCTCCGATGTGCCCCTGTCCGCTGCCTCGACCCGTGTATTACCCATTCCCCTGTGCCGGAATATGTTTTCGAGCACGACAACGGAATTGGTGACGAGTATTCCCACCGAAACCGACAGCCCCATGAGCGACATGACATTTTTTGTAAATCCCGCTCCTCTGAGGAGGAGGAATGTCGAAATTATGGAAACAGGCATCGCTAACGATGCAATAAAGGTGGAACGGAGATCGTGCAGGAAAAAGAGCAGTACCCCTGCTGTGAGAATGATGCCGAGGAAGATATTCATGAGTGTATCGTTGACCGTGCTCTTGATAAATACCGAATCATCGTTTACTACTGTGAGTTTGCTCCCGGGCGGCAGGTCCGCCCTCAGTGAGGGAAGAATGTTCTGCACACCGTTCGCTATCTCAACCGCGTTGCCGTCCGGTGCCGGAATAATACTGAGGAGAACGACGTTTTCATCCCTGGTTTTCGACCTGTTGTCGAAGTAGACCGTGCGCTGCAGCACATCGGCGCTCGTATCCTTCACGCTGGCAAGCTGGCCGAGCCGTTTGGTGCCGAAGGGTGTCGGGACATCGAGCGCCTTCAGCGCATCGACAGATCCAAGCTGCCCCTTCATGCGCACCGAATACTCCTGCGAGCGCTCCTCAAACTGGCCGCCGGGCATGTCGATATTCTGCGCGGCGAGTATCTGGCCGAGCTGTGTCAGGGAGATGGCGTTCTGAAAGACAACGCCGTTATCGAACTCAACACGGATTTCCCTCTGCTCGCCGCCCTTTATATCGACACTGGCAACACCCTTTATTTGAGAGAGCCTGTTCTTCAGGTTTTTCCGGGCAAGGTCGTTGAGCTCTCTCATCTCGAGGTTTCCGGAAAGGAGTATATCGATGATGGGCCTCGCATTGATGTCTACCTTTTCCACCACGGGAAGCTGGGCGTCAGCGGGAAACTGGTTTAGTATCGAATCGATCTTATCCTTCACCTCCTGATTCGCCACATTCACATCTTTACCGAGATCGAACTCTATGAGCGTGATCCCGACGTTTTCCATTGCGTAGGAGGTAAGTGTGTTAATACCGCTGATGGTGGAAATCACATCCTCGACAGGTTTTATGATTCCTGTTTCAACTTCCTGAGGCCCGGCACCTGGATACACGACCTGTATGGTAATATAGGGGAGCTTGATGCTCGGCATCAGGTTGAGCGGCACATTGAAAAAGGCGAGCAGGCCGAACAGTACCACCGCAAGGATAATCATGCTCATCATCACGGGTCTTTTTATAGATATATTCGAAAGAAACATGGCTTTCCCCCTGGTACCGTGTGCCCCTGGTACCTTGTGCCCCTGGCATCACATGCGTTTTATTTTGCTGCCGTCTTCAAGAAGCATCTGCCCCTCAACAATGAGCTCGTCTCCCGGGTTCAACCCCCCGGTGATCTCAACATCCGGGCCCTGATCCCGTCCTTCGACAACGGGCCTCTTTTCAGCCTTTCCGTCTGCCGCTACATACACAAATCGCCCGCTTTTGTCCGTAAAAATATCCTTCCTCTCGACCACAACGGCATTTGGGTCTGAATAGGTAACAATGCGGACTTCCGCGGTAATTCCCAAGGGAATACTATTTTTGGGATTGCCGAGCTCGACAATCACACCGAAGGCCTGCATGTCGCGGTTGAGCGCCATATCCACCCGGGTGACCTTTCCCCTGAGAACCACCCCGTTCCACCCGGCAGATGCCGGCTGTCCCACACGGATATCGAGGATTTCTTTCTCCGTTGCCCAGACTTTTGCCTTCAGCCTGTCCGTCTGCGAAATGGTAAAAAGCTCATCGCCTGGTTTGACATTGTCGGATTCGCTCACGTTTATCTTTGTGATATACCCGCTTATCGGGGCCTTGACCTCGATTGTCTGCCGCGCGGTGTTCCAGTTTGCTGAGGCAACTTCAAAGCCCGCTTGCGCATTGTCCAGGTCCTGACGCGATACGCCGCCGCTCGAGTAGAGATTTTTTATCCGTTCGTAGGATTTTTTTGCGCTCTCGTAGGCCACCTTTGCCTGATAATACTGCGCCGCCGGGTTATCGGTGGGAAAGCTCAGTATCACCTGGTCCTTTTGAACGTAATCGCCGACCTTTGCGTATATTTTATCAACCCTGTCCGCAACCATTGAACTCCCGAAAGATTCCTCTATGCCCACGAGCTCTGCATTGTACAGCAGCCAGGTTTGAAAAGAACGGGGTGTGATACGCTCTGTCTTCACCGGTATCCCCTCCTCACGAAAAATCTGCTCGAGATTGTTGTTTGCAACCGGCCCGTCACTGCAGCCGTAAAACGAAATTGCAATCAATGCGAGCAGCGGTAAAATGCAGAATACTCTTTTCATCGTTGTATATTCCTTTCCTTGTTTGATGGTATTCGGAGATTCAGCCGGCCGGCTGAACGTTCGAATAATGCCGCATTACTGCAGCAGCGATTATTGATAACGGGATTTTCAGAAATTCACCGCCATTTCTGATAATCCCGCTAATACTATCCCCGCGTAACAATTCCCTTCAGAAAAAGGTCGACAATATCCGGCACACTGTCCCTCAGTTTCGACAATGCCGGTTTATGCAGATTTATTCCGATTGCGCCCGCAACAACAAATGCCGTAAGCCAGGCAGCAAGGACGGGGTCGACATCATCCCGTATTTCACCTGCCGCAATGCCCTCCCCAACGATTTGACCGAGAACCTTCATGTATTTATCCGCCGTTTTTTCTCCCTTTTTTTGCAGAATGTTCGATGTTTTTATAACCTTCAAATTTGAAATAGCCACCATCTTCATCTGCCTGAAACCCACCAGGATTTCCTGCCCTGTAATCATATTGACGACAAGCCACCGCAGGCGTGACATGGGAGATTCTGTTTGCTGCGACGATTCCTCTATCAGTTTGTCCAGCCGTTTCTCAAACATTGCGAGTATGTATTCGTACAGATCAACCTTTGTTTTGAAATGCCAGTATACCGCGCCCCGTGTCAGACCCGCCTTCTCAGCCACATCCTCGATTCTCGTTGCTTGGTAGCCGTTTGTTTCAAAAAGCTCGACCGCTGATTCAACGATCTTTTTCTTCGTCTCTTCGGCTTCCTCTTTTGTCTTCCTCATACACCGTTCCTTTTTTTACATACATGCATGAATGTATGCTAAAATTAAAATCGGGTCAAGAAAAAAAATGGTTTTAAAGAAAATTTGCCTCGAGTGTATTAATTTGCTATGTTCTTCCAAGAATCTTTTATCGGGCACGAATGAGAGGACAGTATAATGAAAATGAATATGAAAAATACAGCCATCCTGATCGGTATTGCCGTTCTTGTTATTACCTTTACCCTGACAGCAGAAGGGGCAGACCGTAAAAGTAAAAAACTCTTGAAAGATGCCGTTGCCACCGTAAACGGTGAGCCGATTTCAACAACAGATTTCGAACGGCAGGTGAATATTGCACGCCAGCGATACGCCAGCCAGGGCCAGAATATCGATGAATCCCAGATGGGCGAATTCAGAAAGAAAATACTCGATAATCTTATCGACAGCGAGCTTATATATCAGGAGAGCAAAAAAAGCGGCTACATCGCGGATGAGGAGCAGATTACCTCGCAGTTTGAAGGGATTAAAAAACAGTTTCCCGACGATAAGGAATTTGAGGCCGCTTTAAGCAGGATGGACTACACATCAGACTCCTTAAAAGAGGATATACGAAGAAGCATTACCGTACAAAACTTCATCGAAAAAGAAATCGCCTCTTCAATCACCATCCCGGAAAAAGAATCGCGTGAGTACTACAGCAGTCACCCGGAGGCTTTCAGTCAGCCGGAGCAAATCCGCGCGCGGCATATCCTTATCCTGGTTGGTGAGGGGGCGGATGAAAAAGCCGATCAAGAAGCGCTTAACAAAATAAAAGAGGTGCAGAAGAAGCTTCAAAACGGAGCTGATTTCGAGGCGCTTGCGAAGGAATACTCAGAAGGCCCGAGCGCCAAACAGGGTGGCGACCTCGGATTCTTCCAGCGCGGGCAGATGGTAAAACCCTTTGAAGTTGCGGCATTTGCCCTGCAGCCCGGAGAGGTAAGCCCGATCGTTAAAACGCAGTACGGGTATCATCTGATAAAAGTCACCGACAAAAGGGCTGGAGTCAACGTGCCCTACGAACATATGAAGAACCAAATCGATGAGTATCTGAAACAGGCCAAGATACAGGAAAAAATAGGCAACCTTCTTGAAAAGATGCGGTTGGAAGCAACTGTCGTTCGATTGCTGCCGGATCAAACAGGGAAAAACACGTCTAAATAATGGGGACACAGGCAGCGTCGTGACATTTCGGCGAAGCGACCGTTGATCCTACAGATTAAACCTGAAATTCATGATCTCACCGTCCTGAACCGAATACTCCTTTGCTTCAAGCCGGAGAGTCCCTCTTTCCTTGACGGCTTTAAAGGAGCCCGCGTCGATAAAATCTTCATACCGTACCGTTTCTGCCCTGATAAACCCCTTTGCAATGTCGGAGTGGATTTTTTCCGCCGCCTCCCGGGCGGTGCATCCCCTTCTAATATTCCATGCCCGCACTTCATCCTCACCGACGGTGAAAAAAGAAATAAGATCAAGCAGCGCGTAGCACTTATTCACAAATCTTGCCATTACGGATTCCTCGAGGCCGATATCACGCAAGAATTCGCTCTGTTCATCAGGGCTTAGCTGACCGATCTCCTCCTCGATCTTTCCATATATCTTTATAGTTTCGTACCCGCGCTCACCGCAGTAGGAGAGAATAGTATTGTTCTGAAAATAGTCGTTCTCATCGGTATTCAGAGCCACAAGCATCGGTTTGGCGCTTAAAAATCTGAACCCTGAGATCAGCTTTTCCTCATCATGGTTGAGCCCCTGCCGATCGACCGGTATACCCGTTTCAAGCCCCTGCCTCAAACGCATCAGAAGATCGTACTCTCTCCCCCTTTTGTGCTCCTTCTCGAGTCGTTGCGCGCGCTTTTCTATCTGCAGAAGATCGGTGAAAAACATCTCTTCTTCAATTTCTTTCATATCCCTCACAGGATCTATTGTGCTGTACGGGTGAGGAACTGCGTCGTTTCTGAAGTTCCTCAGCACGACTGCAACAGCATCGACCTCTCTTATCTGCTGCAGCGTAGCCGCTGTAAATGATTTGTCATTGTCAAGTGAAATATCAACATCCCTGAACACCACCTGGGGATATGTGGTTTTCTTCGGATTGAATATTGATGACAGGACAGCCACCCTGTCGTCAGGAACCGCAACCGTCGAAATGTTCGCACTGATTTCCCTGACCGAAGAGAGAGCGCGAAAGAGTGTTGTCTTGCCTGATTGTTTCAGGCCGATAATGCCCACCTGCATTGTATCACCTCATATATTGTCGGGCTTTGAGAACCCTACATGTGCAGTATAGATCGCTGTTTCAGTATAAACTGGTATAAATAGAATTATATTCAAAAGTTGCGGATTAAGAGTTAATAAAAGCGTATCCTGCGGTTTGAAATTCCACAAATAAAAAATAGGCAAGTAAACTTTCAATCGTAAAGGGTTCAAACCGACACTTGCCTAATGGTTTTTACCGAAATTCCCCAATGCTTATTAGGTCATGGACAAGAAAAAGATTATTGTATTTTAAAAATTCTGGTATAAAATACCAGAATTTTTAATAGATAAAACCATAAACCGTTACGGAGGATACGCTTACTGAGAAGTATAAATCGAAGAGAGAAGGAAGTCCAGAAAAAGAAACAGCACAATCTGTTCTTGAGGAAGTTATGAAAGAAGGGTCGAGAAAACTTCTTAAGATTGCTATTGAGAATGGAGTTTGGAGGGCTAAAGTATAATTGACCCTATGGTCAATATCCATTATCGCCATTATATTTATAAAAGATGTCAAGCATTCAAAGTTGTGTGCTTTTTGAAGTGGGGGACTCTTTATGAGAATAATATTGCTAACCGGAAAGGGTGGGGTAGGCAAAACCACAGTCTCATCTGCCACTGCCCTTTTAGCTTCCGATATAGGCTACAGGACACTGCTGATGAGCACTGACTCAGCCCACAGTGTTTCCGACTCCTTCGGAGTTCAGTTAGGGGCCCGGCCCACGGAAATCAAGAAGGACCTCTGGGGGCTGGAAATAGATGTAAACAGAGAGATGAAGGAAAATTGGTCAGCTGTGCAGAAACAATTTTCAGCTGTTTTGAATTTTCATGGAGTAGATGCTGTGGTAGCAGATGAAATGGCGATCTTTCCAGGCATGGAAGAGCTCTTCAGTTTAATAAAGTTGAAGGAGTACTATGAAAAACGAAGCTATGACGTAGTGATAGTCGACTGTGCCCCCACAGGTGAAACTTTAAAGTTTTTGAGCTTCCCGGAGATTATTCGCTGGTACATGAGAAACATATTTCCCCTACAGCGGAAGATAGCCATGGTAGTTAGGCCCATAGTAAAGGGCATGACCAATATACCCTTTCCTAGTGACGTTTTTTTTGAGGCATCCCAGGAAACCTACAAGAATATCGGGCTGGCCAAGGATATACTCTCCGATGGATCGCTAACTTCAATTCGAATAGTTGTAAATCCTGAAAAGATGGTAATTAAGGAAGCCCAGAGAAGCTTCACCTATTTTTCTCTTTTTGATTTTCCTCTTGATCTGGTAATAGCCAACAGGATTATTCCCCCCGATGTAAAGGATCCCTATTTTGATAAATGGAAGGCCTCCCAGAAGAACTATATGAGAATGATAGAGGAATCCTTTTCCCCCCTGCCCATACTTTCGAGTACCCTGTTCAGTGAGGAGATCATTGGTCTGAAATTGCTCGAGAAGATGGCAAAAGATATTTACCGGGAAAAAGATCCCGTGCAAATTTTTTTCAAGGGCAAACCAATGAGCATCACAAGGCACAACAACGGCTATATTCTATCCGTAAGGATTCCTTTTCTGGACAAGGAAGATCTGGATATCATGAAAAAAGAGGAGGAACTGGTAATCACAGCAGGGCAGTACAGACGCAATATTCTTCTGCCAAGATCCCTTGCAGTCCTTGAGCCTTCAGGCGCGAAATATGAGAAGGATTTGCTCAGAATAGAGTTCAGGGGAGTAGATGATAATCAATATTGATGATCCCAATTTTGGTCTTACTCGATATTAAATTTGAAATTTGGCTCTGATGAGTTAAAATAAAACCAGGTTTTGTGCTATTTATCACTGAAAAGGTTTCTGCCTGCAGTACAGCAATTCAGTAATAAAAAAATAGCCAGCCTATTAATATAAAAACATCTTACCATCAGGAGGGGAAAAAATGGCCAGGGTGGATGAGAGTAAAATTGCGGATCTATTCAACTCTCTCGTGGTCGTGAAGAAACACACCCAGGAGCTTCTTCTTGGATGCATACCCGAAGAAATGAGAAAACATCTTAGGACAAGCTGCATGGAGAGGCTTCTTGCTCTTCGAGCTCTTTTAGATTCAGCGATTTCACGCTTGGAAGAAAAAAAGGAAACCGAGAAGAAAAAAGCTGAAAAAGTAAAAGTGGAGTAAAACACTTTTCACTTTCAGCAGTTTCATCCAAACTCAGGGAGAAAAATTTGCTCCAAACGTGAGTTCATTAAAATAACAACAGCCCCGTCCAAATCAAGATATATTTTTACTACGCATTCATGGATATACATGGGTAGTTCCTTTTATTATAGATGAAAATGAGAGCATTTATTTAATAACAGCATTTCCAAGCCGTAAGTTTCATAAGCGTTATGGAGGGAAAGATGAATACAGCACTTGATAAATTTGAAAGTAGCATTGAAAAAAACAGTTCGGGATACCGCCCTGCTTCAGAAAAAAAACACAAGCGTATAGAATCTATTCTCGAAAAAAGCCGAAAGACCAAGAACATCAACATACGTATCAGTGAATACGATCTCGAAAAATTACGAGAAAAATCCGATAAAGAAGGGATCCCATATCAAACTTTAATCTCAAGTATTCTCCATAAATATGTGAGTGATCAACTTGTGGAAGAGAAGGACATACTTAAATCTCTGAAATTGCTTGTGAAAAGTAAATAGTCGTACATCGGCCTCCGGAGCCAGAGGTCGTGGGTTCGAATCTGCATAACATGGAAGTTCGAATGCTGCACTGTACATGAGCAACATCGAGAGGGAACGATTATTTATCCCACAGTTTAATTGAACTGATAGGGATATGCTTTTCTCATCCACAACATTTGACAATATCTCGTATAAATGTACTGAACAGGTGCTGTATGGAATAGAAGTTAGTTGTAGATTTTTCAGGGATGATTGTTTACGGAAAAACTTGAATCTACTTTTAGGGAAGCTGCGTTTACCAGGCGTTTCATGTATACTCGGAGGAGCATATATAAAAAAAGACCTGGCAACGACCTACTCTCCCACACAGTTACCCGTGCAGTACCATCGGCGCTGGGAAGCTTAACTTCCGTGTTCGGTATGGAAACGGGTGTTTCCCCCCCGCTATGGTCACCAGATCAATTTAACAGATTAAGATTACATTGAGAACAGAGGTTTTAATCAAAAGCGTTTCCGGCTGTTTTCGCCGGCAATTCCCGTTTTCCAGGAAAGATAAAATAATATGGTCAAGCCTCACGGTGTATTAGTACTGGTCGGCT
>CAZGJW010000107.1:0-10130 GCA_964525675.1 uncultured Spirochaetota bacterium | reverse complement strand
AGAAGGCGCTTATAAAGCCGAGAGCGCCGACCCTCGAATCCTTCATGATCGAAAGAATCTCTTCCTGCTTTGTCCGTCCGGAGAGAAATCCATCGAAGGTGTCCAGTATTCCGTCTGCATGGATTCCTCTGGTGGCGATGATAAGAAATATTACAATGAAAACCGCAACGCTGAGAGGAGAAATTCCAACAAAGCTTATGCCGAAGATACAACAGCCTAGGAAGGCGCCGACAACGGGTAAAAAAGCGGACGATGCGCCTGCATCAGCTTTTACTCTGCCGAGCCCCGGGATTACGGTGAGGAACCCGAATGCAAACAACATCTGCTTTACGGATCTTAGTATCATAACTCACAGTTTCCCGTCGACACCGGCCTGGTCGAAGGTTGCCATGTTATAGTACAGGGCAAGGGCGGCATCGACGATCTCCATTGCGAGTGCTGCGCCAGTGCCCTCTCCGAGTCTCAGCCCCAGGTCCAGAATGGGTTTTTTCCCGAGATATTCGGCGAAAATTTCATGCCCCTTTTCCGCCGAACGGTGAGACAGCAGTATATAATCGCGAACGTTTGAACAGAGAGCACATGCGACCATCGCGCCAACGGTTGAAATATAACCGTCAACAACAGCCGGCTTTCTCTTTATCGCCGCCCCGATAACGAGTCCGGCGATCCCTCCAATCTCAAAACCGCCGACACCGGCGAGCACACCGACCGGGTCGGAGGGGTCCGGTTGGTTCCTCTCAATTCCTTTTTCTATCAACTCGACTTTTTTCTCCAGGGTGCCCTCATCAATACCGGTGCCTCTCCCCGTTATATCACGCAAATTTTCTCCGGTCAGAACTGCTGCAACCGCTGCCGAGGCGGTGGTGTTGCCGATTCCCATTTCTCCGGTACCCAGAATGTCGAATTCCCGTTCGAGTGCCAGCTCTATTCCGGTGACAATCGACGTGAGCGCCTGCTCCCGGCTCATGGCAGGTCCGTGTATAAAACTCCCGGTCCCGTAATCAATTTTTCTTGCGATGAAACCGGAAAAATCTAGGTCAGAGGCGACACCAATGTCCACAACCACCACGTCGCACCCCGCGTGCCGGGCGAGAACATTTACACCAGCACCTCCATTGACGAAATTCTGCACCATCTGCGCGGTAACGCTCTGCGGATATGCCGATACACCCTCACGGGCTATGCCGTGGTCGGCAGCAAGCGTGAATATGACCTTTCTGTCGCATACCGGCCGGTCTGTGCGCTGTATCGCAGAAATTTCTATAACGAGCTCTTCGAGGGTTCCCAGGCTGCCCTGCGGCTTGGTCTGGCTGTCCAGGCGCTTCCGCACGGCGGAAACAACCTCCCGGTCTACGGTTCCCACTCGGTTACAGTACTTTTTCAAATCATTCATTTTTCCTCTTTTACTTCCTCCAGCCCTTTTTCTTTTCTGAACCGCTCAAAACCAAGGGCGATGAGCCGGTCGACAAGCTCCGGTACGGGCAGCCCGCTTGCATCCCAGAGCTTCGGGTACATGCTGATGTTCGTAAACCCGGGCAGGGTGTTTATCTCATTCACGAGAACCTCTCCGTCATCTTCACGAATAAACAAATCAACCCGGGCCATGCCGTCACAGCAGAGCACCCGAAATGTCTCAACCGCAAGGTCCTGTACTCTCTCCTCCGTCTTTGGGTCCAATTCGGCAGGGATAATCAACTCGGCTTCATCGTTATGGCCGTACTTTGCATCGTAGGAGTAGAACCCGCGCTGCATCACAATCTCACCCGGTACAGATGCTCGCACATTTATGCCGCTTCCGAGCACCGAGCATTCGATCTCTCTCCCCTCTATATGCTCCTCAATGATAATTTTTAGGTCGTAACGAAACGCTGTAGCAACGGCGGATTCGAAAGAATTCCGATCATCGGCACGGTTGATCCCGACTGATGAACCAAGGTTGGCAGGCTTGACGAACATCGGGGACCCTACTATTTGCCGGACATCCTCATACCGGATACCACTGGATGATTCAACGGTAAACACAATATAGCGGGGCACCGGTACGCCCGCTTCATGCAAAAGACGTTTCATTACATCCTTGTCCATCCCTACAGCCGAACCGGTGACTCCTGCCCCGACGAACGGGACGCCGAAAAGTTTCAGCATTCCCTGCACAGTGCCATCCTCCCCGTTCGGACCGTGCAGCGCGGGAAACACAATGTCAGCCTCTGCAAGCGTGTTGTAATTTTCGGCCTCGATAACGCACGCTTTGCCGTTTTTCGGGCGTAAAAATACCCCTTTCCCCCTCTTTTCAAGTAATGCGGTGGTTTTTGCACGTCTCACCTGGTCGATATCGGAAACGAAGAGCCAGTCCCCGTCACGTGAGATATAAACCGCACATACATCGTACTTTTGCGGCAGTGCAGAAACGATATTCGCGGCTGACTGTATCGATGCTTCGTGTTCCGCCGACTTTCCCCCGTAGAGCAGCATAACAACAGGTTTTTTCATGACAGTATGAACACCTCACATCAAAGATCCTGCGCGGTTCTGAAAATATCCTCAATTGTCTCACGCCGCCGAATGAGCCGCGAGGTCCCCTGTTTTACCAGAACCTCGGCGGGACGGGGACGGGAAATATAGTTCGAAGACATCGAAAACCCATAGGCTCCTGCATTACAGATACACACGATGTCGCCCTCGTTAAATGCAGGAAGGTCTCTGTCGACAATGCCGTTTTCATCACGGGTAAACGTGTCGCCTGATTCGCAGACATTTCCAGCGATTGTCTGGCCTATGATGTCTCCTTCAACATGCGTAGCGTTGATAATTCTGTGATAGCTTCCATACATCGCAGGACGCACGAGATGATTGAAACCGGTATCAACCCCGACGAAACGGTGCTTTTCACCCTGCTTCACTGCAGTCACCGTGGCAAGCAGATACCCGCACTCCGCAACGATGTATCTGCCCGGTTCTATAACGAGTTTCAGCGTTTTACCGCAGCGGTCGCAGAACCGGGAAAATTCTTCGGATATTTTTTGCCCGAGAACCCCGACATCTATTCTCTGCTCATCCTCCCTGTAGGGAACACCGATGCCGCCGCCGAAATCAATAAAAGAAAGCCCGCCGAACTTTCCGGCCGTTTCCAGAAGAACATCCATAGCTTCAATAAACTTGTCGGGCTGGAGTATACCCGAACCGATATGCTGATGAATACCAATTATCTTCAGGTCATACTTTTCAGCCGTTTTTTTGATCTTATCCACCTGTGCGAAGTGAATGCCGAACTTGCTTTCAGGACCGCCGGTAATAACGTTATTATGGTGTCCTGCGCCGACATCCGGATTGATACGCACGCAGACCTCTATCCCCGGGTATTTTTTTCCAATGAGACGAAGCTGTGCCAGAGAATCGATATTGATAAGAATGCCATGCGATCGAGCGAACTCCATATCCCGGACAGTCGCATTACTCAGTGTGAAGAGGATGTCCGCAGGATTGAAACCGGCGGCAAGCGCCGCATAAATTTCCCCCGGTGACACGGCATCTACCCCAACTCCCTCACCGTGGAGTATCTTCATGATTTCAATATTGGTATTTGCCTTGCAGGCATACTTCACCTCTCTATCAGGGTAGGATACTGCAGCGAGCAGTTCGCGTGCGCGCTCTCGCAGAATATCTTCCTCGTACACATACAGGGGACTCTGATAGGTCTCTACCAATTCCTGTACACGAACGCCCCCGAGCACGAGCGTGTTGTGCTGCACTTCCATTTCCCTTTCCCTGTATGCGCGTTTCAGTCCGCCTGTGGCCGGCTGAATGAAGCTCGTCCGTCCAAAATGTACACGGATGCTCCCGACCCGCATTTTTTCATTACCATTTTCATTATTACTTTCATTGAAAAAATTTAGAGATAAATGTATGCATCAAAGAGGTATTTGTCCATGAAATTATCACCACGAACAGAAGCCCACAGCGTGCCTGTGCAGTTATTTATCGGCGGCCCTGCCCTTTCACTACAGTTGCCTTTCTTTTCACATAAGCCATTCGCCGCTCTTTGGTCGACAGCTTCAGCCTCCTCAACTCCCGATGTACGAGTGTCGGCTTGACTTCGAGTTCGCCGTACTGTTGAAATGCGAGCGCCTGTGCGATTTTCACTGCGGAATATTCAGGATGATCGGCAATGACGATGAGAATTTTTCGGCTGATTTCAAAATCAAGCACCGCTATCTCCCGATTCTCAGTTTCAGGCATAATCGCCTCGACCCCCTGTTCATCGCGCAGTTTTTTCAGCTTGTAGTAGCTGCTTCTGGAAATATCTGCCTGCTTGCATGCCTCCGCAACGGATACACCTCTCTTTTCAATCAGGTCGAAAAGTTTAAGTCTCTTCTCATACTCGAGCTCGTCGTATTTCTTCTTCTCCTGTATCACCACAAAGGTGATATCATCGTTCTGTGGATGACCTCTGGTAAAATTTTTAATCTCGTCTACAAGCTGCTGCGAAAAGGCATTGACTGAAAGCTCCCTGTGCTCCCGAATAAAGCTCATAAGCCGATCTTCACCGAACTCCTCACGGTCGGTATTCATCGCCTCCGTTATACCGTCAGTGTACACAAAAAGAAGATCCCCCCTGCTGAGGCTTACCTTTTCATTTGTGATATTTTTTCTAAATACGCGGCCGTCACCGAGATTCAGTCCGATTGGAAACCCCTTTGGATTGAGCTTGTACAGGAGGTTCGTTTCAGACCGGTACAGTATCATCGGCGTGTGCCCTGCGCTCGCGTAGTTTACGACACGTTTCTTCGAATCGAGTATGACATAGAAAAGGGTAATATACATCCCCTTTTTAAACTCCCCGTCAAGGGTGGCGTTGAGCTTCTTCAACACTTCGCTTGCGTTCTTGTTTCCCCGTGCCTCAAGCCGCAGAGCCGTGCGCACAATGCTCATAACAAAGGCGCCCCCCACTCCTTTTCCTGAAACATCTCCCACAACTATCCCGATCGAATGCTCGTCGACGTAAAAAAAATCGTAGTAGTCACCACCGACTTCCATTGCAGCATTGTACTTGGCGGCTATCTCGAACCCCTCTGATTCAGGCACCTGGCGCGGGAGCAGGGTCTGCTGAATATTCTGGGCAAGCTGCATCTCCCTCTTTAAGCGGGCCTGGTCGGTCAGCCTGACCTGCGACTGCTTTATCTCACGCATCATTTTGTTGAAAGCGGTGGAAATCTCCGCAAATTCACCGAACCCCGCGAAGTGAAAGCTCCCGGCCGTGCCTTCTTTTCCAACGCGGTTGATCTCCTCGGTGATCTTTTTTATCGGTGTAACAAACATATTGCCCATAAAACTGATGCCCACAATGCCTATAATCCAGAACACAATCATATACAAAACGATTCTCGCCCTGTTCATTCGCACCGCAACAGCTTTTTCTACCGCATCCTCTTCGATCGAGAGGAACACCTTGCCTATCACCATATTCGAAATTCTGATCGGCACCGCAATATACACACAGCTTTTGTATTCAGGGTCCATATACTCGTCAATGAGCTGTTCCTGTTCAATAAGAGACGCAACACCTGCAGGCGGAATGTACAACGTTCCGATGTTTGTAACGGTTTTATCGGCTGTGACAACGCCGTTTCTATCGATAACGGTGAGCCGTACAATGGCGGGCTCATCCTCTACCATTTTGAATATCTGTTCAGTGATGAGGAGGTCCCGTTCACTGAGAATATACTCCGCCGTCGTCGAGGCAAACCCCTTCGCCACTGCCACATAACCGCCGATAGCCTGCCTTTTAAATGTTCTTTTCTGGGATAATGTGGCGATAAAGAATGTGCCCACCGTGATGCAGGAAATAATAAGAGATGCCACAACCGTAAATCTGACTCGAATGGTCATACCGGATGGTTTGAAGTTCCGTTTCACCTGATCGATCAGCGTCGGCTTCGGCTCAACGGTATTGACCAGGGTGAGAACATTGGTATTCCCGATCCGCTCATACCTTACTTCGTCATTCAATTGCCGGACAAGATAAATACCGAACCCGCCTTTTCGTTTTTCACGCACATACCGGTCGAGATCGGGGTTCAGAACGGTGTTATAATCAAAGGCGACACCGCTGTCCGTAATCCTGGTTATTACCTTCTCCTTCTGTTTTATAATTTCAAAGCGGACGTCACCGCGTTCCATTCCCTCATAGGCATAGCGAATTATATTTGTGCAAATCTCATCAAGCGAAAGTTTATATCCGTTGAGCTGTCGCATATTAAAGCCGAATTTCTCCCCGTACTTGATCGCAAAGTCTCTGATACGGGGAAGATGGGCAGCCTCTGCAGGCACACTGAATGTTTTAATCTTTTCGTCTCTCACTGTTCTTTCCGGCTGTATATTGAGCGGATCTTCCGCGCAAAATAGATTGACAGGTCTTGTAATGTATATGATTATACTGAAAAGTGTAAAAAAGTAAATAACCAATGGACCTGCAGAAAAAAGAATGAAGCAAAGAACCTACCCAGAATGCCCCATTCCGGGGGTCGGCGCCGTTGTATTCCGGGACAACGAGGTGCTTCTTATAAAACGGGGCAACCCACCGCTGCAGGACACCTGGTCACTACCCGGCGGCGCAGTGCACCCGTGGGAAGATCTCAAGCACGCTGTTAAACGGGAAATTCGGGAAGAGTGCGGTATCGAAATCGAGGTTCTTGACCTGATAACGATGTTCGAGTACATCGAACGTGATAAAGAAGGCCGGATTCTGTTCCATTACATTGTTTTCGATTTTGCAACGGAGTATGCCAGCGGGTTGCTCGGGCACTTTTCGGATGTGCATGATGCGCAGTGGGTGGAGGTTGACCGGCTCGGGGAGTACACACTCACCGACGCTGTCCGTACGGCAATAGCCGGGGGGCTTGCGTTTCACTCATACGACAGCGATACGTACTGATTGTATGATATAAACAGTACTTTTTTTCGATATATTCGAGGAAATTCCTATCTGCTGGTTTTTACCCCGACCCTGCTGCACAGGCCTATCATGCGGCATTTTGAGCAAAACGGCGACACAGGTGTGCATAGGTTTTGACCGTATGTTACAAGAAGATCGTTTATCTCGATCCAGTACTGTTCAGGAAGTTTTCCCCGCATGGCGAACTCGGTTTTTTCAGGTGTTTTCGTATGAACATACCCGAGCCTGTTCATAATTCGATGTACATGGGTATCGACACAGATTCCGGGCTTTCCGTATGCCAGTGTTATGACGAGATTGGCCGTCTTTCTCCCAACACCCGGCAGGGACAGCAGCTCATCGAGTGTATCCGGAACCCGGCCTCCATACCGCGTACTGAGTATGCTGCTGATCGCCCTGATATTCCCCGCTTTGACCCGGTAGAATCCGGCGGGATAGATCGTCTTTCCAATCTCCTCTTCCGAAAGCCGCAGCATTTTATCAGAGGTGTCCGCTCTTTTAAAAAGCCTCTCGGAGGCTGTTCGCGTCACCTCATCCTTTGTACGCAGAGATATCACCGTTGAAATAAGAACCCGGTAGGGATCGCGCATCCTGGCAACTTTTGTAACTATGGGTTCTTCCCACCTGGCGTATTCCTCTCTGAGAATCTCGACAACTCTGTGTATGTCACTATCCTTCATACGTGTCCCCGTTTGCACTGAACTTGATCCCAACGCGCTCTGCAGGAGCAGGCTCCGTGAGTGGTTGGAATAAACATCAGCTGTAATGGACCTATTTGAAAAAACAAACATAAAAATGAGAATTGCATAGATAAAACCTGCGGGTAATGGTACATTTTTACTGCTGAAAGTGCAAATAAAACATGCGCAGAGGGAGGAGGTGAAGCAATGGAAAAAACAACAAAGCTCACCACTGAAGGGACAAAAATCCTTCTTCAGGAAAAGAAGTTTTTTGAGCTTAAAATAATTTTAAACGACGTGCTACCTCCGGACATAATGGAGATAATTAATAACCTGGAAATTCCGGAACAGGTTCTTTTATTTCGTCTTCTCAGCAAGGAAACCGCTGCAGAGGTTTTTTCGCTGCTCGACCATGACGACCAGGAGGTGCTGTTAGAGCATTTTAAAACTCAGAGGGTAAAGGAAATCATAGGTGAAATGGACCCTGACGACAGGGCGGAACTTTTCGATGAGCTCCCGGAACGGATGGTAAAACGGCTGCTGCGCCTGCTTTCAACGGAGGAGAGAAGTGAGGTAAACAGGCTTCTAAATTACCCGGAAGATTCTGCCGGGCGGCTTATGACGCCGGAATTCATCGAATTAAAGGAAGGAATAACTGCCGGTGAGGCAATAGATATAATCCGGAAAATCGGGCTGAATAAGGAGACGATATACTACTCGTACGTTATCAATGAGCACGGCATTCTCATCGGCATTGTCAGCCTCAAGGACCTGCTTCTCGCGGAGCCTGAGAGAAAGGTCAAGGACATCATGACAACCAACATCGTCTATTCGAACACAAACGATGACCAGGAAGATGTTACACAGGTGCTGACAAAATACAACCTCAACGCGATTCCCGTTGTCGACAAAGACAGGAAGCTTGTCGGTATCATCACCGTAGACGACATCGTTGATGTTATTCACGAGGAGGCGACAGAGGATTTTCATAAAATGGCCGGTATCGAGGCAACGGATGAACCGTACTTCAGCACAGCCTTCTTTCTCATGGGCAGAAAACGCGTACTGTGGCTTGTTGTTCTTCTCATTACGTCCTACCTCTCGTCGATTGTGCTAAAAAACTACTCCGATATACTGCAGATAGTCATTCCCCTCGCATTTTTTATCCCGATGCTCACCGGGACCTGCGGCAATACGGGGATGCAGTCGGCGACCCTTATCATCAGGGGAATGGCAACCGGTGAAATCGAGCTGAATGATTTTTTCAGGATAATCGGCAGGGAAATACTCATGGGAGGGTTCCTGGGAGTCGTTCTGGGATTGTTCTCATATGTCAGGGCTCATTTCGTCGATGCAAACCCCCGCGTCGGCATAACCGTTGGATTGGCGGTTTTTATAAGCGTAATTGTGGCGAACATCATCGGGGCGCTGCTCCCCCTGATCCTGAAGCGGCTGAAGATAGACCCGGCCATTTCAGCCGGTCCATTCATTTCGACGATTATTGACGTAACGACACTCATACTGTACTTTGAAATCGCGATAGTCGTGTTCGGTATCGTCGGATAGTTTTTGCACAGGCATACGGAATGAATATCATCGAACGTATAATTCAGCATTCAGTGCCTCTTGCACCCTTCACCACATTCAGAATCGGCGGGCCCGCGCAGTACTTTGTCGTGCCCGGCACGATTACACAGTTCAGACAGGCGCTCGAATGGGCGCTGATGAAACATATACCCTTCTTCGTTATGGGAGGAGGTGCAAATGTTCTTGTCCATGATGCCGGATACCTCGGACTCATTATTAATACAGAGAAGCTACGCAGGATTACCGTCAGCGCTAGGGGGATGTATGCAGAATGCGGCGCACCTGTCGACTCAATCGTGGATGAAAGTCTCCGGCATTCGTTTGCCGGGCTCGAGTTTGCAGCCGGTCTGCCCGGCACCGTCGGCGGCGCCCTGTTCATGAACGCGCGTGCGTATACGGGTGAGTTTTCACGCATCGTGCATGAGGTTCAGTGCCTGGAAGTGGGACACAATGAAATTCGGGAACGCACATTAAAAAAAGATGAGATTAATTTCTCCTATAAAAAATCGATATTCCAGGACAGGAAGCTGTTCGTATCGAGCGTACGGTTCACTCTTTTGAAGGGAAGCAAATCGGTGATACAGAAGAGTATTGAGAAAAACAGGAAAAATAGAATGGATGCTGGCCAGTACACATTCCCCAATGCGGGCTGCATATTCAAGAACGATTACTGTGTCGGAAAGCCCGCAGGTGCCATAATCGACGAACTCGGCCTGAAGGGGAAAAGGTTCGGAGATGCCGAAGTGTATACGAAACATGCCAACTTTATCGTAAACAGAGGAAGCGCGCAGGCTGTGGACGTGTATGCGCTCATCCGGCATATTGAAGATGAGGTGCTCAAAAAGACCGGTGTCCGCCTGCAGAGAGAAATCATTCTTCTCGGTGATTGGGACGATAATTGAGCAGTAAAA
>CAZGJW010000106.1:0-10169 GCA_964525675.1 uncultured Spirochaetota bacterium | reverse complement strand
AATCCCTGTCCCTGTATACGAGGGTCATGCAGTCCTCGAGGCCGATCATGAACTCATACAAAGTCTGAAAATAGGCGGCGATCAGCACACAGAATCCTATTTTTGTACCCGATTTTTCGAGCGCCTTTCTGTACTCACGTACATACTGCATCTTCTCTTCAATGTCATCGTCAGACGGCGGTATCACCTTCGCTTCAAAATCTTTTCTGGTTTTGATGCTCCTGCTCGCGGCAATACCTATTGTGCCGTCTTCCTTTTTCTGCTTGAAGGGTGTCCATATCGCCTCGACTATAACTGCATCCTGTCCGATGATTTCGCAGAGTTCTATGTAATCTTCAGGGTGCATGGGCCTCGCCCCCTCTGATTCTTCCACTCCCTTCGCAGGGTCGCCGCCGATTGCGAGAGTATTGCCTGCATAGCGGCCCAGCATCTTTTCAACATGTTTGTCCTCGACGAGCACATCGAAGTTCGGCACCCTGTCGATTCTCTTGTGCTTGAAGGCATCAAGCAGCCTGTTAATATCAGGTTCTCCTGTATACGGCTCAAAACCCATCGGAATCCTCCTGTTTCTTTAGAATATTGTCATGAGCGCCATCGGACATAAGCCCCGCATACGTGCCGCGAAGGGGCTTGATGGCGGAATTATGGTTTTACACATTAAAATTATGGTATTTTGTACCAGAATTTCATTAAAAAGTGAGCCGATATAATGTTAAAATTGCCTGTCATTGCATTCTATAGGTAAAAACCATTAGGCAAGTGTTCTTCCGACCTTCGGCCGTCAGAATGGGTTCGTCTGTGCAGTTGCAACGAAAAAATACTTATCAACGAGCCCGATCGGTTTGAACCTTTTATGTTTGGAAGTTCACTTGCCTATATTTAAACACTCAAATGACCTGCGGTCGGACTGGAGACGATCTACGAGCACCATATACAATTTTAAACACGCAGGGGGTAACTGCCGTACTCCTCGACCGTGTCTAGCATCACCCGGTACAGGTCTGGGTCGATTCCTGCATGAAGCGAGTTGCTCGATGAGATAATGTGCCCCCCTCCGGGGGAGGCTGACCGTATGCACTCGATGACTTCCCTCCTTACCCGCTCGGCCGGGCCATCGACGAGAGTTTTCACACAGTCGATGTTTCCCTTTCTCGCAATTCGTCGCCCGTACTTCTCTCTTATCCAGCCTATATCCATTCCGCCGAGAGGGTCGATGGGATCGAGACAGTCGATTCCCGCGTCGACGAGCATGTCGAGTATCGGGTTCAGGTTGCCGTCGCTGTGCTTGATAACGTAAAAGCCCGCCTCCTTGTACCCCTGCACCACCCGCTTGAACTCGGGGTAGAGAAACTCCCGGAACATGTCCGGCGACACGAAGGGCCCCCTGTTGTCGGCAAAATCATCACCGATGCCGAGTATATCGATCCCGCGTGCTTTTACGAGCCCGGCGAGCTCAAGGTTGTAGTCTACTGAAAATTTTACGATTCGGCGCACAAGCTCGGGTTCGGTGATAAATGCCATGAGATATTTATCAAGACCCATAAGATCCCGTGGAAAGGAGAATATATCATGCAGGTTTACAACAACGGCTTTGCCGGTCCCAAATCGTTTCAGAACCGAATCTATCTTTTGAAACCTTATCGGTGAATCCAGAGGAGGGGGTTCATACTCTGTGAATGAGTTAAGATCGGCAATCGGATGGCCGACTGAAACCGGATATTTATCATCCCCCGTCAAATGCCTTGTAATGTGAAACTCGTCGACATACGTATCTTCATCGATTATTTCCAGTTTTTCGTAGGAAGGCGAACAGCAGACCGCATCAAGGCCCGCCGCTTCGATAAAATCGTACTCTGTTCCTCCCGGCGCGAAAGCTTCGATCATAGGCCGGGAAATTTTCCACTCGAAATTCGGAAGCCGGTCGGGTTCCTTTCTTTCGAGTGCCACAATGATTCTCTCTCGCGATGTCATGATTCATCTCCAGGCTCGTCAGTATTCCTCGAGCATCTTCCTGATCTCTCCGGCTATTCTCTCCGGCTGTGGAATGTAAAACTTCTCCATTACCGGGGAAAACGGTGCAGGGGTGTTCGGCGCGGCGATCCGCTTCACAGGTGCAAGAAGGTAATCGGGTATGTTCTCGGCAACCTGCATGCCGATCTCTGCACCTATCCCGCCCTGCTTCGGAGATTCTTCAACAATAACGATCCGCCCCGTCTTTTTTACAGATGTCAGGATAAGCTCTCCGTCGAGAGGCCACAATGTCCGCGGATCAATCACCTCGCACGAAATACCCTCCTTTACGAGCATGTCGGCTGCCGTGAGGCTGAAATGCATCATCAAAAGGCTTGCCACAATTGTCACATCTTTTCCCTCGCGCCGGATGATGCCCTTTCCGATAGGGACGGTGTAATCTTCATCGGGTATCTCGGATGACGCATCCACCGTACCTGTTTCCGCCCTGATCCCCTTGGACCCGTAGAGCAGCTTGTGTTCAAACATCAGAACAGGGTCGTCATCCCGCACAGCCGAACGGAGGAGTCCGCATGCATCGTACGCTGTTGACGGTGCCACAACCTTGATGCCGGGGCAGCTGATAAAAAACGGCTCGAGGTTCTGAGCATGCTGTGCTCCCCGGCCGGTCACACCCACTGGCGCACGCATAACAACGGGAACCGTGAGCTTGCCGCCGGACATATACCGCAGCTTGGCAATTTGATCCACTATCTGATCCATGGTGCAGAGCAGGAAATCTCCGTACTGCACATCCGCTATGGGGCGCATTCCCATCACAGCGGCGCCGCAGGCAGCTCCGAATATACCTATCTCCGAAATTGGAGTATCAATAATACGTTCACGAAAATCCTTCTCGAGGCCCAGGGTTACCGTAAAGGCTCCTCCGTATCCCCCCGGAATACCGATATCCTCTCCGATGCAAAACACCCTGTCGTCTCGTTCCATCTCATCGTGTATTGCTTTGCGTAACGCTTCCGCTATTCCAAGGCGCATAAACACACCCTCCGTCCATTTATTCGCCATCAGTCCGCTTTTTTTCGGCTTGAATCATCAATCCGGCACATCCATGGTGACATAGAAATCCCTGAGTGTATCTTCAGGAGCCGGCTCCGGACTCGTCTGGCCAAATGCAATCGCCTGCTCCACCCGTTTTTCGACATCTTCCCGAAGGCTCGATATTTCGTCGCTTTTTATCAGTTGCTCCTTCAAGAGCACCTTCTCGAAAAATGGTATGGGATCCTTTGTTTTCCAGTATTCCTTTTCTTCGTCGTTCATGTACTTGTTGGGGTCCCTGCGGGAATGCCCGCATAACCTGAAAGTCTTCAGCTCGAGCAACGTCGGCCCCTTCCCCCGCCGTGCCCTGTCAACCGCCTTCTTTGCATGCTCGTAGACATCGAGCACGTTCATACCGTCCGCAATATCCCCGGGCATACCGTAGGCAGCAGCGCGGTCTGCAATATTCTCGATTTTAGACACCCTCTTGATGCTCGTTGAAGCGCCGTACTGGTTATTCTCACAGATAAATACCGCTGGGACATCATATACCGCCGCCATGTTCAGCCCCTCATGAAAGGCCCCTTCATTCGAAGCCCCGTCTCCGAAAAAACTGACAGCGACTTTCTTCTGTCTGCGGATTTTGAACGACAGCGCCATTCCCATGACAATCGGAATATTCGCGCCCACTATCGCGATGGCGGGGAGCATACCCTTTGAAAGATCGCCGACATGCATCGATCCTCCCTTGCCCCTGCAGCAGCCGGTTGTTCTGCCATAGAGCTCTGCGGCTATCGCATCCATGGATATTCCCCTGGCAATTGCATGTCCGTGCGGACGGTGTGTCGAGGCAATAACGTCATTCTCATCAAGTGCGGCGCACACCCCCACTGCGCAGGCCTCCATACCGATATACTGGTGCACCGTGCCCGGCATCTTCCCCTCCAGAAAGAGGAAGCGGATCTTCTCTTCGAATTCACGTATCTCGAGCATTGTCCGGAACATACCGACCGCCTTCGTTTTGCCAAGCCCTTCGATTATCCGCTCATTTTTCATACTGCCTGTACTCCCTCCATAATCTGCTTGAATGTCTGCAGGAATTTCGCACCAAGCGCCCCATTCACGCACCGGTGGTCGAAGCTTCCGGTTACGGTGAAGACACTTCTGATTCTCATAGTGTCGTCATCGTCGATAAAAATTGTTTTCCCGATTGTACCCATGGCCAGTATACCGAGCTGCGGGTAATTGATGATGGCATAGAATTCATCGATTGGATAGATGCCCAGGTTGGTCACCGTAAATGTACCGCTGCGGACATCATGTGGCACCAGTTTTCCACTCTTCGCTTTTGCAGCGAGCCGTTTCACCTCACTGTCTATCTCCTCCACAACTTTGCGGTCTGCATTCCGCACAACGGGGACAAAAAGCTGGGGGCCCGATTCCACCGCAAAACCGATATGTATATCCTCCATATAAACAACACGGTCTTCCCTGACAGGGTCCGCCCTGAAAAAGCCGTTGAGCTCCGGATGCGTGCGCAATGCTCTGGCAGCAGCATATATGAAAAGTGAATACACGGAGAGTTTACCGTCTACCCGGCTTCTGCTTCGTTCGATGTGCTCAATCATGTAGTCCGCATATACTGCAGTCTTCAGGTAGTAATGCGGAATCACTGACTTGCTCCGGCTCATGTTCCGTGCAACAGCTGCCTGCGACGGGCTGAGCTCATGTATCGTTTTCCCGGCAGCGCCTTCTTCAGAAACGTCCTGTAGTCTTTTCGCAATGCCTAATGGAGCCTCCCCCACAGATGCTCCGGAAGGTTCACCTGCAGGTTCAGGTGCGACCGCCTGCCTTTCGAACTGCTCCAGGTCGCGCTTTGTAACAAGCCTGCCCGGTCCAGTGCCCTGCACAAGTCGCAGGTCAATACCTCTCTTGCGCGCGATATTCCGAACGAGGGGCGTTGCCCTGACATCACCTGAAAGTTCCGTACTTACCGTTTTCTTTTCTGATGAACCCGGCTGCCCGCTTATGTTCCCCTCTCCAAAGACGGTTTTGTTTACGGCGGTTTCGGCCGTTTTATCAGATTGATGCTTCGGTTCGTATTCTTTTATTTTGTGCTTTTTATCAAGTTTTTCCTTCGGGCCTCCCAGAACAGCGATAACCGTTCCGGCATCAATAACGGTATCCGGCCGGGTAATCAGCTCGAGCACCCTGCCTCCCGTAAAACTCTCTACCTCCATGGTCACCTTGTCGGTCTCCACTTCACACAGGGGGTCTCCCTTCTTCACGGTCTCCCCTTCCTGAACGAGCCATCGTATAAACCGCACCTCATCCGTCGTCTGGCTGAGGCGGGGCATCTTTATTTCAACCGCCATGTATACGTCTCCTAAAAACTTCCTGAGAAATTTTGTCGATGCGGCACTGTCAATCCTCCCCCAACTTGAACGGTTTCGGATGAAACTTCGGCGCAACCCTGAGCCACGGGGTTGTCGGCCTTTCGAGATAGCCCCATTTCTCGAGTGCTCTTCTCAGCGCCTTATTCTCGGGCCTCCTCGCATACTCGGCTAGTGGAACGCCCTCCATCACCGAGGCGATGGCCTGCTGCCAGGCCTGGGCTCCGGCCGTGTATCCGTCCGGATGCCCAAGCATACCACCGCCTGAGGGGATAATGATATCCCTGCCGTATTCGGACATAAGAATCGGGGCGAGGCCGGGATACGTCCCTGCTGCAGGCATCGACCACATCTTGTTGAAGCCGAAAAACGGCGCCTGGGCAACATGCTGACAGCGTAACCCCTCTTCGAGACTCACCATCGGAATACTCGACCAGTAGGTCGGCGTAAGCGTCTGATCAGCGCCGCATAGCCGTAAAAGCTTCGTAAAAACCGGCCATGATATGGCGTTTATGGCAGCAATCATGTGCGAGTTATGGACCATCACGGGGATGTTGATGTCCGGGTCGCTCGTTACTTCCCTGATCGCCGACAGGCCGACTGAATAGGTGATTAGAAGGCCGTTTGCCCCTAACTCAACCGCCTCCCGCGCCTTGTCGTGCAGTTTCGAAACCTCGTCGGTAATTGAACAGAAATAAATCAACCTCTTGCCCGTTTTCTTCTCTGCCCGGTTAACGGCATCCATGACGTACTTAAGTCGGTCCCGAAAATCGTTGTTGTACGTATCGGAGGTCATCTCGTCATCCTTTGCCATATCAGCGCCACCGATCGCGGTTTGATACACCTGATCGCCGGTCTGTTTCGGCGTCATCCCCATCTTCGGCTTGATTATGTGCAGAGAAAGCGGTCGGTCATTGATTCCGAGCAGCTTCCGCGTCCCCTCGACGCCGAACTTCGGGCCTTTGAAGTTCTTCACCATATTTTCCGGGAACGCAACATCGAGAAGCCTTATTTTCTGGGAGTATGCAAAACAGTTTCCCGCAATCGAGAGCAGCATCATCGGCACGTTGTCATGCCAGGCATTTATGGGAAACGCAAGCTGGATAACCGCACTCTTCGTAAACTCGTCCGATTCGGGAATCTCAAAATATCCGACCAATTTGCCTGAGAGCATGCGTCGAACCTCATCCGACTCCTCCTCAACCCTCTGCCAGGAGCCTGTCGAACCCTCGATAGCGATCGACTCTATCAGCTTGTAGTGATCGATGAAATCGACACCGGGCAGGCGGTCTGACATATAATACGTTGCAACGATATTGTTCTTCATGTCAATACCGTCAAGTGAATTCTGAAAAATTACAGGGTCGTGAACTCTTTCTCCTTCAGTTTCTTTCATAAACAGTTACTCCTTCCTCGTTTTGGTAAAATCTTTTAATACAATCGTTTTCTCCAGCGAGCGTAATTGATAAGGCACCCATTTTATTACTCAATCACCGGTGCTTTTTACCCGGACGCTTCATGTCCGTTGAATTATACATTCACCGGTGCTTTTTATGCATGCGAAGCTTTTCATCGACACTGTCGTTTATTTTGTTTACCACATCCTGCATCCTTCCGTCGGCCTTCGAGGCGGCAAGCATGTACAGGGAGCGGAGCAGTGTCGACTGCGCCACCATTGAATTCGATTGAGCGATATGCACTCTCCGCTCCGGGCAGGCGGTTAAGAGGAGTGCATCCACATTTTCGGCCAGCAACGACCCCCTGTAATTCGTTATACCGACTGAAAAAACTTCTCTTTTCCTTGCAGCTGCAGTTGCTTCGACAACGGGCCTGGTGCATCCTGAGTGTGACAGAGCGATAATAGTGCAGTTTTTATCGGCATGGCCGGCGGTTACAAACATCTCATACGGGTCGGAAACCGCACGCGCAGTATATCCTATATGCGAAAAGAGCGTTTCTCCTATTGCACCGACCTTTCCGGATCCTCCGAGCCCGAAGAAAAAAACCGTCTTTTTCTGCACGATCCTCCGGGCTACCCGTTTGATCATGTCGAAATCAACCGCCTCCTCCGTTGCCTGCAGATTGGAAACGGCCTCCGAGAAAACCTTTCGTATTATGAGATTCGGATCGTCGCCCCTTCTGAAAATCGGTAGAATGGTATCAGGTTCATATTTCAGATCCCTGGAAAGCGTAATCTTGAACTGGCTGAACCCATCGAACCCGAGCGCCTTGCAGAAACGGGAAATGGAAGCCACCGATGTTCCGGTTCGGCGTGCCACATCATCGATCGATGCGTTCAGCGAATCGAAATCTGCTGCGAGAAAGAAATCCGCAATTACTTTCTGAACGGGCTTCATCTCGTTGTAGGAAGCCTTTAAGCGGGCGAGAATGGACATAGAATCAGTATATGTAAATTATTTTATTTGTCAATTGAAATATGTAATTTTATGGAAATTTTTTTCTATTCTTCCGAGCGGAGGCGCTCTTTCTTCGGAAGGTTGCGTTTAGCACCAGTATCATCAACACATACAAAGGTCACTTTCGTTGAAAAAACCTGTTTCTCCTCTGTTGCGCCTGGCTCATCTGCGAACACTTCGACAACATAGGTAATCGATGTATTTCCCTGTTTGAAGGGGGAGATATGTAGTCTGAGAATTGATCCGTTTACTATTCTCGTCTTAAAATCAATGTCATCCATTGCCCTGGTGACAAGTGAGTAGCCTGCAAAATCCCTGGCTGCAGTGAGCCACGCAGCTTCGTCAACCCACTGCAGGAGCCTTCCACCGAACAAATACCCGTGATGATTCAGATGTTCAGGCCGCACAATGGTATAGGTATCCATAAAGGCCTCCGTTTCAACGTTCGTTTGTAATGCTTCCAATGAGCGGCATTATTCGGGAAGGCGCATTCTCATTATTTCATGTCCCTCAAAGCTTCCTGCAGGACGAAAGATCTTTTTCACCTTTTGGGGAAGGTTCCTATACAGCTTCGCCGTCATGTAGAAGTTGCCGGGCTTTACGTATTTTTTTCCAAGGTGAAATATTGTATTGATCGAGCTTGAAATGATTGTCCCCGTCTCCCCTCTTTGCCGGTACACTGTATTCCCGATGTGAAGAGTAATACGGTAAGAGACAAGTTTTTTGAAATTCAGCTCTTCAACACTGAAGAGTTTGCGGGAGAGAATAATACGCATACAGGTTATGACTACACCGAAACTTGTGCCGCTGTAGGGGAAGAGTATAAGCCCGCCGAATTCATCCCATATCCAGATCCTGCCGTGTTCCGATGCAACCATTCTTTCAATGAAACTCTTGAATTTATTTACAGCAATATTCAGCTGTACATCACTGAACTGGTTTTTTAATGCTGTTTGATTATCGAGCTCAGCAAACATCAGGTAAAAAGTATACTCCTGACCTGTTTTCACACCGCGCCAGTCCTTCCCCGACGAAATATAAGGTTCTGGAAGAGACAACCTGCGGCGATCAGTACCTTCCGGAGCTGAACTCTCTTTAACGGAAGCAAACGCTATGACCCGTCGAAGACGCCGCGCATCTATCCTCTTCATGTTCTTACCAAGATAGTCTGATGCGCCGCTATGAAAAAGCGAAGCCGTATCTTTCAAAACTCCGCGCGCATCGATTATTCCGTATACCAGACTTGGTATCTTCGATAGATACTTGAGTGTTTGGTCCCTCTTTTCAGTGGTATAACTATTAATATCAACATAAACAAGAAACTTTTGCACTTCCCGATGCAGTTCTTCTTTCATATTTGCACAGGGGCAGATTCGGATCCTGTAGGTTTTACTCTTTTCTATAGGTTTGAAATATTCTTTTACAACTGCCGTATCAGTAACAACGATAATATCCATTTACCGTTCCAGTTTTAAGTGATAAGTATAACACGAGGTGTTAGCACCGTATTTCGAAGGAGTGAGCTGTGCCGCGATTGTCTCGTTCATCATATGATACACCGAATTACTGAGCGTTACATGATTTGGCGGTGTATACTTTGTCTCGATTTCATAGAGTTTCTTAAGCGTATCGCTTTTGATATCACCATAATTCCGCATATATATACACGGGCCGTTGTGAATGGCCATCCGAATCCTGAGCGGTTTGTTCAGCCTGCATGAAACCAGATTGTACAAGTAGAGTTCATGGATAATTTCCATGGCGCTTAAAACTGCATTCGAATTTTTATTGGAGAAATAAAATGCGACCAAACCGCCGTCGCCGGCCCAGTTCCAGATACGTCCATTTCGCCGTTCAATCGCATTCTGCACAATGCCGCGTATATCATCATAAGTCGAATGAACAATCTCACTCTCGTTTTGACTGACAATGGCGGAACTCCCGACGATATCAAGACTTAAAAAGGTGAATATATACTCATCATTTTCCCTTAAAACCCCCCAATTCTTCGTTCGCCGAACATGGGGATTTTCCAAAAACATTTTTACTTCGCCGTCATAGATCAAGCCAGCTTTGTTGAGTTCGTTGATTATTTCACGCAGGTGAGGAACCCTGTACTTTCTCCCTCCAAGCCCTGCTTCCTGACATTGAATAAGCAGGATAATAAAATCGAGCATGAGCTCGTCTTTTTTTATATCCCTGACAATCTGGCTTGCAGCATCTTTATTCGGAATCGACATATTCGGTGAAAACCCGGATCGCTCATAGATATCGTAGTTTCGTATAAGACGTCGAGCTAGATGAATCATTGATCGTACATCCATTGATTCGCCGAGCGCCCTGGTCGTTAAAT
>CAZGJW010000105.1:0-10176 GCA_964525675.1 uncultured Spirochaetota bacterium | reverse complement strand
TGATCTCCGCGTTCTTGAACATCTTGTTGTTCCCCTTGATCCGCCAGTAGATCACAGCGTTTCCCGTGGGGTTTTCTATATCACCATGTTCAATTTTCATAACAATTTTAAATTAATCCCGATTCAGAGATTTTTCAAGAGTAATGTGGAATTACCGCCCGCATATGCACCTAACAGAGCACCGGCCTGATTTCAGAGATCGATCCTTGACAGGACAGGTCCAGTCAGGAGGCATCCCTTCAGGAGATACCCCTCTCTTTTTTTATCGTACTGTAAGCCGACTGGATGAGGCTGAATTTTCTGTTTGCAAGGTCAATGAACTCTGTACCGAGATGGGACACTTTATCGGGGTGATATTTGCCGGCAAGAGTGCGGTATGCACGATGGACCTCTTCATCGGAGCAATCCGGTGATACGGCAAGTACGTTATAAGGATCGTTGTACGAAGATTTACCAACCATTTCCTCTGCAGTAAAACCGCGTGCAGTAAATGAGCTTCGTATCATTGCAATATCATATTCAAGTATGCCGAGATATTTCGATGCCTGCCTGATGTACCCCTCTTCAACGTTCGTTATACTACCGTCTGACAGGGCAACTTCATACCCCAGTTTCACCAGGAAGAGCCGTTCCTCGTAGGACGTTCTTGACGAAATATCGTTGCATGTTTCCTGCAGGTTGATCTGACGCGTACGTGAAGCATTGATTATCCTCTCTATTATAAAATATTCCCGCTGGCTGTACCCGAGGCCTTTAAAAAATTTTTTAATAGTGCTGAGCTCCTGCTCCGTCACCGGTCCATCTGAGCGGGCTGCTCCAATTAAAAGCAATACGAGACTCGTTATGAAAACGAGTTCCCTCTCTGCGTCGCTTCGCGCTCCCACACCTCCCCATCCACTGGTGCGCGGTCCCCTGCCAGGGCCTCCCTCACCAGGGCCTAGTGCAAATTCCGACGAATCAAAAAGCGCACCGACAGCACCTCCTACCACAGCGCCAATCGGCCCTCCGAATGAAAATCCGAGTGCAGCACCCAGCAGCTTTCCCCTGTGTTTCCTCATACAGCGCAACTCCTCACGATACTCCCACACACATGCACTATTTCTTGCTATCCCCCTCAATACTTGAATCTATATACTTCTTAATCGCCCGACGTTCCTTCTGCCCGAGGCTGGAAAACTGAACTGCATAGCTGTGTGTTTCAGAATCCTTCCTGATTACACTTCCCCTGAGCGCAACTTCCTCATCCTTGATTGCAAACTTCAGCTCGATATCGGTACCCTCTTTAATGACCTGGCCGGTCCCTTCGTCCGAAATTTTGAGAAAAATACCGCCCTCGCTAATGTCCAGCAGGTCGCTATCCACCGCATTACCGAGGTCAGGGACAAATCCCGCCCGCGCAATACCCATCGTCAATAATGCGCTCAACGACATGAGATCCGCTATATTTTCGTACGTCAATTTTCTGCGCAGTTCCCTGAGCACGGCCTTGATATGTCCGATGACTTCATCCTTCGAAAAAATTGGCACAAGAACCTTGGAGGTGTATTTCTGCTGGAGAACTTGCTTCATGATTTCCTTCAGCTCTTCGATGATCTTGTCCTTGGTGACTCCCTCTATACGCTTTTCGTTGAGATAATAGCTGTAGCTTATTATTTTATCCGAAGGAATAAGCCTCGTATAGGACTGCACCGTTCTGCAATCGTCAACGTATAGTACCTTGCCGGATTTTCTCAGGATCTGCACATCCCGCGCCCCGAGATTTCCTTTGTTGTACAGTACAATTTCGGAAAGGGGGGAGATTTTTTTTATTTCAGCTCCGCAGAGGAGAAAAATCTTCTTGATATCAACAGTATCCCGCTGCACCTCCCAGTATAGCTTAGAATACTTTACAGGCAGGTCTTTCGATGAAACCTCCCCGAACTTTTTTTCAGGATACTGCTTGAATTTCAACTTCGCCGAAACAACTGGAGTAAAGGAAATTCTCGGATACCGCCGCTTACTCCTGCTCATAAGCGATTCGGGATAATCGATGGTAAGCTTAGCACCGGATTGATTGATAATGCTGCATTTGCCGAAAAGCTCAACACCGGAAAAAACAAAGGTAATATGTATTGATTTAATCTTTTTAGAATCAAAATCCAGAAGAGGGCTCGAAAGTTTCACGGTAAACATATCCTGTGTTGTATCCGTTATCTTTGCCACTTCTATATAGTGCGGGAGATGAAGCTCGACCTCCCGTCCGTCGAGCCGCAGAATTCCGATTATTCTCCTGATTCTCTCACGGTTTGTAATCTCCTTGCTTGCAGGCCCCTCCATAGGTGCTCCTTTCAATGCATATGCAGAACAGCGGAGAAAGGGGGTTCTCCACTCCTTTCTCATTTCCCCGCCGAAACTCAAACGGTTTTGGATTTTAGCTATCCATCTGGTCTATCGGTTGATGGAATTTTTCTATTTTAATACTATAAGTATACCATCTCTTCCGATATTATCTACTGGATAATAGGTGAATATTATTTGTTAATTAATCTTTGCCGTATTATCTTAAAAAAACGTAAAAGTGGCGTATGCCACTTCGAGGACGAATATCAACAGAGAAGGGAAAACATGAAGGAAAAACGTCCAAAGAAAAAGAAAAGCAAGCTGAGAGAGAATGTGGAAGCTGTATTATTTGCCCTTGTAATTGCTCTATTTATCAAAACCTTTATCGTGGATGTGTATAAAATACCAACCGGGTCGATGATTCCCACCATTGAAATAGGCGATTTCATTGTTGCCACAAAGTTCATCTACGGGGCCAAGATACCATTTACACATAAAAGGCTTCCGACAATCCGCGACCCGAAGCAGGGCGATATTATCATTTTTCTTGCTCCCTACTACGATCCGCCGAATGTTTTTATCCAGATGTTTACGCCTATTGTGTACACACTGACTCTCGGATTCGTCAACATCGACCCTCAGCCGAAATTCTACGTTAAGCGGTGTATAGGGCTTCCGGGCGACACTGTTGAAGTCATCAATAAAGAGGTATATGTAAACGGTAAACGGGTCAAGGGGTGGTGGCCGGAGTACCATGCTGACCCCGAAACCATTCCTCCCGGGGACAGCCTGATGAACAATAGAGATTTTTACGGTCCGGTAACCGTACCGGATAAAAAGTACTTCATGATGGGTGATAACAGGGACCGTTCCAATGACAGCCGTTTCTGGGGGTTTGTCGACCGCACTAATATTTACGGGAAGTCCCTCTTCAGGTACTGGCCCCCGAAAAGAATCGGTGCGGTTCGCTGATACTGCATACGCATAAGTACCTTCACAAAAAGCTGCTTATTGATATTCTGCCGTCCGGAAAGAAGCCCGGGCCTACAATTACCTTGCCTATCTTAATTAATCTTATAATTTTAATATAACTTCATGATATAGAGGATGCCTACACAGTGAATACTGACAACGAGAAAACCGGCGAAAAAGGCTCCGTGAGTATTGTGGAAACAAAATATTTCCGTACGGACAGTCCATTTATCCTCGAGAGTGAAGCAATACTCGATGAGCTCACCATAGCCTACGAAACCTACGGGTCTTTCAACAGGGAAAAGGATAATGCCGTTTTAATCTGTCACGCTCTCAGCGGTGATGCTCATGCAGCAGGATATCATGAAAGTGATGAAAAACCTGGGTGGTGGGAGGAAATGATCGGGCCGGGCAAGGCCTTTGATACGAATCAGTACTACGTTATCTGCTCCAATATCATAGGTGGCTGCAAGGGAAGCACAGGCCCCGGGTCTATCGATCCTAAAACGGCAAAGCCATACGGCCTCGATTTCCCGGTCGTAACTATTTCCGACATGGTAAATACCCAGAAGCTGCTCATTGATTTTCTCGGTATTAAAAAAGTGCTCTGCGTTTCCGGAGGGTCTATGGGCGGTATGCAGGCGCTGCAGTGGGCCGTTTCGTATCCCGATATGCTCGCGTCGTGCATTCCCATCGCTACAACCTGCAGACACTCCGCTCTTCAGATAGCGCTCGACGAAGTCGGCCGCCAGGCGATAATGGCGGACCCCAACTGGAAAAACGGCAGGTACGAACCGGGAAAGGGTCCTTCGGGTGGCCTTTCTCTCGCGAGGATGATAGGCCATATCACCTATATGAGTGATAAAAGTATGGAACGTAAATTCGGCCGTTTAATGAAAAAGAAGGAGTACGGATACGATTTTACCGGTGATTTCGAGGTCGAGGGGTATCTTCAGTACCGGGGCGACAGCTTTATCCAGCGGTTTGACGCAAATTCCTACCTGTACATCACAAAGGCGATGGACTATTTCGATCTGCAGAAAAATGAGAGGCTCTGCGACTCCTTCCGGCATGTCCGCGGGGTTCGGTTTCTTGTTATCGCCTTTTCCTCGGACTGGCTCTATCCGCCGTACCAATCAAAGGAAATCGTAAAAGCGCTGAAGCTGAACGGTATCGATGTGTCATACTGCGAGATCTCATCCGATTACGGACATGACGCTTTTTTAATAGAATTCGATGAGGAAACCACGCTTATCAGACATTTTCTCGAGAGGGTACGGCATAACGGAAAGAACAGCACTGCCAGGTAAAATTCAACCTGTGCCGCCGGTGAGCCACCTGGCTTAATAGATACAGGGGCAGCGGCAGTATCCACACGCGATACATCTGGAAAATAACGAATACGTTTGACGGGAGAATACCGATACCATGAACGACCGACTCGAACGTCTTGACCATCGAGTTATCGCAACAATGATCGGGCCGGGGAGCAGGGTGCTCGACCTCGGGTGCGGCGAAGGCGTGTTGCTGGACTACCTCGTTCGAAAGAGAGATATCGAGGGCTTCGGCATAGAGATAAACGAGGATGCAATCTATAAGTGCATGGAAAGGGGCTTGAGCGTCTCTCACGAAGACATTGATTCCGGGCTGAAGCACTACCCGGACGGTCACTTCGATTATGTTATATTCAACCAGACAATGCAGCAGGTGCACAGGCCGAAAAAGGCAATCATACGAGCCCTGAAGATCGGAAAGAAGGTAATAGTCGGGTTCCCTAATTTTTGCCATTTCAAAGCACGGTACCAGCTTACCATACTCGGCCGTGTGCCGGTTACCGCGTCTCTTCCCTACACCTGGTACGATACGCCGAATTTGCACTTTCTCAGTATAAGAGATTTTTTCGATTTCTGCAGGCAGGAAAAAATTAAAATTGAGAAAAAAATATTTCTCTCCGTGAAGAGACGGGTGAGGGTCTTGCCTAACCTGTTTGCCTACAACGCGATACTGCTTCTGAAAAAATGACTTGATAAGAATTATCTACCCCTTTATACATGCAATCACTTTTTGTGTTCATGTTTTGTGTAGATTCATTCAGCTGATGATGCTTGTGCATGGCATGTTCTTCACACCAGGATAACCAATAAGTATCATGTCCCCGTAATTATGTCAACGAGCTGGTCGGCGCCGTTCTCATTGAAATTGTAGCCGCCGCACTCATCGACACGCCTCCGCTGGCTCTCAAAACGCCGCCGCAGGGGCACGAATATCGCCTCCTTCTCAAAGTACATCGCCTCCCAGAAGGCGTTGTACCCGGCTCCGCAGATGATGAGGTCGAAGGCGTTGAAGTAGTCGACAGCGGGGAAGAGCCCTCCCTCGTAGTTCGTGGAATACACCATGGTGTAGCCGACATCTTCGAGATAGGAATACTGTTTTTTGATGCGTTCAAACTCTTCAGGTCTTCCATTAAATGCGAAGAGACATTTTTTTCCCTTTTTCTTCAGACCAAGCGTATACAGTGCCTCTTCCCGGGGAAATATCTCATCCCGGTTGCGGATGATAATCGGGTTGATATGCTCCATCTCGATGACGCTATTAAAAGGCTCAACAGCCAGAACACGATCGTAGCTTTCGGGGTTGAAAGTGATGGTACCGGTTTCAAGATGTATGCTGAATGTCGAGTCGGCAACCTGCCGACACAGGAAGATCTTTTTGCAGGGAAGCTCGTCGATAAAGTGGTGTATCATGAACCAGAATAAGTCGACGAGGAGAATATCAGGTTTTTGAGATACGAGGGCATTATAGAGCTCTGAGGATGAGTAGTTTTCTCTCGAGAGCTTCTTCTCATCCTCAGTGTATATCTTTATATGCTTTACACCAAGCTTTTCAGCTAATCCTGAAAAACTGCAGCCGTGCACTATTATATATTCACACTCCACACCCCTCCTTCGCAGGGCATTGGCAATTGAGAGTCCATGCACCATATGCCCTGATCCGGTCATCCCAGCGGTGTAAAACAGTACTTTCACGACTCAGTACATTACAAAAAAGCTGAATTGTCCTGTTCCCGAACCATTTGCACCGTAGGTTTCCCATCCGCTCCCGTCGAGGGTATCGTCCAGCGACACGAGCCTGTCTTTGTAAGCGTACTCAACCTCATCGGTTACCGTGAGCTTTTTATTCAGAATGGCAACAAACCGCCTCGGCCCGTAGAATTCACCGGGATTGTTTGGAGGATTGCCGTCATCCGTATTTCCATAATTACCCGTAAGTTTCGACAAGTTTGTATCAAACTGAAGTATCCTGTATCCATTATCCCCGCTGGTATTTACAACATAGACTGAAGATGATTTCACGAGTATGTCCCATGCATCTGATATACTTACACCCCAGTTGTCTATAAAATCATCGACTATCGGTGTTCCAACAGTATCAGGGTCAAACTTAGCAATAGAATCTCCGTCGGAACCCGGATTCCATACCAGATACACCATCCCTGCTTGATCAACTGCCAGACCCTTGATGTTTCCTGTAAACCCCCCATAATATGTGTACTGTTTTACATTGCCTCCATTATAATCGCAACGATATATTTCATCGTTATTCGCATAGTACACCCAATTATTCACTCTATCGATAGCGAGTGTTATCACAGCCGGAGATACAATAGTATCATATTCAGTATCATTAATATCGTCAATACGGAGAACACCCTTATCAGTTTCACCACCATATGGATAATTCGCAATGTATATTCTTCCCTGTGCATCAAAATCGATGTCATAAGGATCAAAATCATTTTTAGTAGAAAAACCCAAATTCTCCCACGTGAGCGTTGTCCACCCGGTCCCGGTCATATCATCTACCTGCACTATTCGGTGATTCTCAGCATCGGGGATTATTATCTTTGTTTCATTAATGGTAAGATCGATAATAAGCTGAGCACTCTCACCGGGAACGAGATCGATAGAACCTTCTCCGATTGATGTCACAGACGCTGTCCTGACAACTGCAGAAAAAACTCGTGAAGATCCTGGAGGTGCTCCAACACTGATAGTTAAAGCATCAGCCGGAAGGTTAAGATTTATATCGTCCATTTCGGGCCCTGTAATATCAAGCTCAATCGATTTAGCGGCTGCAGGAAAATTATTGAAAGTAACAGAAACAGACATATATGTAGTCTGCTTTGCCACCTTATACGCAGCCATGTTCCCGTCTTCATCTCGCACCAGGACCGCAAAGTAGTAATCGGTCACCTCCGCAAGCCCCGTCACATCCTTCGTCGCTATGTCCTTCTCCCAATCCCCCACCGCAGTCGCATTCGCCTCGACATCCTCGGGCGTCGTGATGCTGCTTACCGTCGCATAGTAGGCCCGGTACTCCAGGTTCTCAGGCGCCGTCGCATCGTCCGTCGCTTTCGTCCAGGTCAGGGTAAGAGATGTCGCATCAATACCGGAGATGGTGATAACTCCCGAACCGCCGGGCACAGGCGCTGTGCCCGAACCTGTCGTCGCACACCCCGCAACAATCAAACCCGCAACCGATGCTGTAATAGCAATTAATAAAAGAACACGTACTTTTTTCATTTTGCGCCTCCTTTTTTTATATAAAGGTATTCACATCGGAATAGTAACCCCTGTATAAAAAATCTTTAAGAAGTCCGGAAAACCGATTGGGCTCCATTATGTGCTGTAAAACCGGGAAGGTCTTTTTTGAGACAAAAATTATTACCGTATACTATATCACACAAAGATTTCACATCACAGTATACCGTAATAATTCAATTTATCAATACTTTAATAATAACATTTAATGCAATATTGTGCATATCGCTCTTTCCCCATCACTTCCTGACCAGCAGAAACTCCACGCGGCGGTTTCTCCTTCTTCCTTCCTTCGTTTCATTGGTGTCGATCGGGTATTTCGAACCGTATCCTTTGTAACTAAGCCGCCCGGCGCTGATACCCTGCTTGATGAGGTACTGCCCCACGCTCTCCGCGCGCTTCTTCGAGAGCTCCAGGTTATAGCTCTCATCACCGGTGCTGTCCGTATGTCCCTCGATGGTTACCGAGTACTTTTCATATTTTTTTAAAACAGTGACTATTTTATCGAGTATTTTAAAAGTCTTGTCCCCCATAAGCTCCGAGTTGTTGAACCCGAACTCGATGTTTGACACCCTGATCTTGAGGCCGCGCTCAGTCGGTATAACGAGTATGTCTATGGAAAACGGGACCTTCTCGCTCACCCCCCTGTTGAATCCCTCATCCACAGCCTCAAACTGGAGGTAGTAGTCCTCACCACTGTCCACAAGTATACCGGTATCGGATATGCCGTCCCAGTACAGCTGGGCAGCCGGCATTCCCATCCCGTGAAATTCCTTGAACAACACACCGTCAGCGGTAAAAATACTAGCCTTCCAGTACTGGATGCCGGTGAGGTCGCTAATCGATGGTTTTATAATGAGTGTATCATCCCTGCCGTCACCATCGGGTGAAAAAAGCTCGGGAGAAACACTCACATCGATCGCCGGGGGATCATTATCGAGGGTAAGTTCTTTCTTGAATGCGTACGTATTAACGCCGCTTCTATAGATCATCTTGAGAAAGTAGGTATAATGCCCTGACGGCAGTCCGTCGGGATACCGGGCCGCTATATCACCCCTCGGTTTTCCGTCCCAGACTATTTCCCGCGGGATGTACCGCCTGCCTCGGAATCTTCGCGCCGTATCACCCTTATCGGTCTGCACGATGAGATCCCACGTGTCGATACGCGTCCGGTCGGATAGAATGGGCATGAAGGTGACTGTATCAACCACACCGTCACCGTTCGGTGAAAACACAGTATTGTCTATGTCAACCGCTGCCTGACGCTCACGAACATCGATGGTGACGCCCGGTATCGTCTTTTCAGTGATGTTGCCGGCTGCGTCCTTACCTTTGATGGTAATATCGTACACTCCCTCGGGGAGCACCGCCCCATTTTCACCCGTGCCGTCCCACTCGACTACATCGGGCATCTGTGTGCCCCAATCGATTGTCTTCACAATAATTTCTTCGGGGGTTGCAATTGTGCAAGACCAGTCAACACCCGTTTCGGCTTTCACCGGAAACTGAATAACATCTTTTACCCCGTCACCATTAGGAGAAAATGTCTTATCGGAAACATCGATATCAAGCACAGGAGGAAAGGTATCTACGACGATAACACCCTTTTCCCGCAGTACGTCGCTTGAATGGCGATTGGTGGTATAGAATTTATACACGTAGTTACCGTCAGGAACGGTTGTTCCACCGGTGTTTACCATATTCCACTGAATTTTTTCCGGTAGAACGACCTCCTCTTCATGGGTTATCCTGTTCTTAATAATCTGCTGCACCCTTGACCGGCCGTCTGAAATGACGAGCTTCCACCCATGCAGTTTCTCGTTCCTGTATGTATCCGTTGAAAAAACAAACTCGTCTTTGATTCCATCAAAATTCGGAGATATATAGTAGGTTTCGCCTCGCGTGTAATCGAGGGAAAGGGTTTTAAACTCCATCATCCGTTTGCGGTCCGCATCCCTGAACGGAACAACCGCGAGCCCGCCCTGCTCTTTCAGTTCTTCAATCTCAATTGAAGATGCACTTCCTCTTTCTGATATCTCACCGATAACCTGTTGCAACACAAAAACTTTTTGAGCAGCCACCTCGAGTTTGAAGCCCTCACGAATACTGACCCCACGGTCGATTTTCCGAAGTACAGGTTTCATTCCACTTACAGATTTCGCATCTGCGGGAATGTCTATATTCATACGGGCCCTGACGCTGCCGTCTGCAACAAGCACCTCTGTTTTAAGCCCTTCCTCGACATGAACGAGAAACTCAGTTCCCCGAACACCGAGTGTCACCG
>CAZGJW010000104.1:0-10249 GCA_964525675.1 uncultured Spirochaetota bacterium | reverse complement strand
GGTATCACTTTGTCACCGTTTCCGAAGCAATAAACGATACGAAGGATTACTGATGAACCTACCCTGAGAATACCAGTTTCCCTTCACCACACGAAGGCATTACTTTTCACAGCGCCTTCGCAATATTTCTGCCGAGCTGAATAAGCTGTTCCATGTCCTCGTCACTGGGCGAAAACTTCGCCTCTACCACAGGTTTGACGAAGTCGTTGAGACATCGTTCAGCAAACTCTTCGAGCGCCTTCACCGCTCCGCCGCTCCAGCTATACGAACCGAATATACCGAGCACGCGGTTTTTCAGCTTGTCGTTATCGAGGGTGCGGATGAGCATATCCATGGGTGGAAAGAGCTTCGTGTTGTAGGTGCAGCTCCCTAAAATAAGTCCTCTGAACCGCCATATATCGGTAAGAACGAATGAGAGATGCGACCTTGAAATATTGTGGATTCTAATGGTGTCAACGCCTTCCTGCGCAAGAGACCTGGCGATGGATTCGGCCATTATCTGTGTATTGCCGTACATTGAGGCGTACACAATAACCACGCCCTTCTCCGTTTCCTGCCGGCTCCACTTGTCGTAGAGGTTCACGATATAGGATGGGTCTTTTCTGAATATGGGGCCGTGTGTTGCGGCTATCACCTTGATGGGGACATCTTGCAACTTCGTAAGAGCCTTCTGTACCATGGCGCTGTACTTCGCCACAATATTCGAGTAGTACCGGAGAATCTCATTTTCGAAATAATCGAGATTCACCTCATCATCGAAAACACCGCCGTTCAGCGTGCCGAAACCGCCGAAGGCATCGCCTGAAAACAGCACCTGGTTTTTAACTTCATAGGTCATCATCGTTTCCGGCCAGTGCACCATCGGGGTGAGGTAAAACTTCAAGGTATACTTTCCAAGTTCGAGAGTGTCTCCGTCATCCACGACCTGAATCTTTTTATCATCGATCCCGTAAAATCCCTTTATAAAATCAACAGTCTTTTTGTTACCGATTATCCGCATGTCGGGAAACAGCCGCTGGAGGATTTTCATTGATCCGGAATGATCGGGTTCCATGTGATTGACAATAAGGTAATCGACGGTTTTTTCTTTTTTCAGGATATCTGTTATTTTGTCGATGAAAAGCGGCAGGAATCCTTTCTTGACCGTATCTATCACCGCTACTCGCTCATCGTCAATGATGTAGGAGTTGTAGCATACACCGTGAGGAAGGGGCCATATCCCCTCGAAAAGCTCGGTTTCAAGATCATTCACACCGATCCAGTACACGTCTTCGGAAATCGAAACAGGCTTCGACATCATACCATACCCCCTGGAAATATTGAGCTGAGATTAATCTAATCATTATTCATATAGAAACAATAGTAAAATAGCAGTCCGGAGACTGTTTTTGCATCCCGGATGGTGTGATCCCGTATCATTCTAAGACTCTCCTTCATGGAAAACTGCCGTATCAGAAGGTTTTCGTGCTCTTCCTCACGGCCGCCGACAGCCAGTAGCTCAGAGCAGTCGTCAATTCGTGCCAGATAAAGGTGTATCTTTTCATCGAGCAGGCCGGGTGACAGAAAAAACGAAATAAGGGGCCGGATCTCACTGACGGAAAGGCCTGTCTCCTCAAAAAGCTCCCGCATTACGGTATCCGCCGGTTTTTCATTTTTGTTTATCATGCCTGCCGGGATCTCCCAGAGATACCCGTCATCGCCTCCTCTTGCAGCAGGATAGCGGAATTGACTGATGAGAACAATCTTTCCGTCACGTTCGCACACCGGGACGATGCCAACGGAATCACCCCTCCGAATTACATACCGAAAGTGCTCCTCACCCATTTTTCCATCGAACTGCTCCCAGGAAAGCCGAGCCTTCTCGATTTTTATAAATTCATTAAAGAGGATTTCAGATTCACGGACGTCAAACTTCATTTTTTTTACCGCCTTGTTTGCTTTCCTCACGTATCAATGCCGTTTACTACCGCCAATCTTACGCAGCAGACGAGCGTACCGCCTGTTGACGTTTTCAAGCTCACCTTCAAAACTCGCCCTGCCGCGGGGATAAAAATAAACCGCGCGCTTCAACCGCTTGATCATACGTTGGGTATACAAGAGAGCCTGTTGATAATTTTTTATATGATGTTCGTATATTTTAGAGATTTCTGTGCATATGAAGAGGTATTCCGAAAGGCTGCCCTTTTTCTCGCAGAGGCGTTTAAAATATTTGAGCGCCTGTTCAAAGCGTTTATCCCTCTTATGGAGAAGGGCGAGGCCCTTCAGCGAAGCGGCGTCCTCCTGATGCGAAGTTAGTATATCAACCGCCTTTTGCCGGTACTCTCGCGCCGAAAAAAGCCCGGACACAGAAACAGGGTTATACTGTAAAGTACCGGGCAGTTCATCCGCTGTTGATTTTTCACCTGCTTGATCCATTATGCGAAGCTGAACTTCAAGCAGGGTAAAAAGCGAGAGTATGTCATCCCTGTTATGGGAGAAAACCGCCTTCATGTCATCATATATATTTCGGCCGCGCAGAAAATCTGAATACACCTCCGGAACACGCCAGCCGGGTATATCCCCTGTTCGTTTTACATCCAGTATCTTTTCTTCCACAGTAGAAAGGCTGTAGTCGGGCAGCATACCCCGCCACAGGCGCCGTGAAGTATACAGGAGATCGAGATGCGTTCCCCGTTCTCCTCCGAACCGCATCCCCTGCATGATGAACCTGTTCTTGATGATATTGAAATCAAAACTCTTTCCGTTGTAGGATACGAAATAGGTATAGGGTGCAAATTTGTCTTCAACATGTTCGAGAAAAAGACGCTCGGATGACAGGCTGTTCAAAAAAAATTGTGTAAATTCGAGACCATCCTCCCCCACATTGAGAAAACCGATCAGAAAAAAAACGGTTCCCGCGCCGCCGGACAGACCGGTTGTTTCCACATCGAAGAAGAGCAGATCTTTCATCGGTACAGGATGCCCGGCCTCCGGAAACAACACGTCGAGGAGGCTCGTATCGATGAAGGACCGATTGTCACGGGGGATTTTCCGAAAAACACAAATAATGGATTTCGATCCTCTGGAAACGACATCACCGCCGATCCGGGCGTTCAGCCGTTGGACCTTGCTTTCGTCTTCAGATTCCGGTCTGTCCACACGGGCCGAACCCCTGAGCCTGCTGTACAGGTCCAGCCGATTCATACGCGCACACATCTCCTTACTATACTGCGGGAAAAGCCCAATACAGGCTTCCCTCTGTATCTCCTTCATTCATTCATTGCCATCCTTACCGTGAATCCCTACCAGACCCGATACCAGGTGTTTTAAAAATTTTTCACACACCTTCTTGTTGTATCGGTCGGGCCCGACACATGAAGGACACCCCCGGCTGCATTCGCATTCGCGAACCCTCCAAAGCGCCGCCTGCAGAATTTCATTTTTCATCTCAAACAGCCTGTCTGAAAGCCCCACGCCGCCCGGGTACTTATCGTAGATAAAAACCGTCGGCAGCTCGATTACCTGCTGTTTGAGCGCCTGGGCCGTGCCGATATCGCGGACGTCTGTCAGGATATAGATGGGGCTCACGTTTCGCAGGAGATACGACACGGAGAGGAGCAGGCCTTCGCTTTCATCACGCGTCAGCCCCGAAAAAAGCTTCGCTTCAAAACTGAGAATAAGGCTTCTCGTGTGCATCTCGGTAGGCGGGAGGCTGATATCCCCGTAGCCGATATTTTCATGGGTATGAAACTTTATCTTTTTGTACTTCGTGGCGGTTGTTCGAACGAGAACATCGGATAAAAACGCCCTGTACGTTGCCAGGTGTTCCTCTTCGTTGTTCTCCAATATCTTGATGTCGGTTTTTGTAATTGCATCGGTATAATAATCGGGCCGTGATTTCTCCACGTAGGCAATCTGCTTGTCCCAGTCGAGTCTTGTCACCGTGTACTGGTCGCTCCCGTGAAGATATACGGCATTCTCGAACAACAACTCCGGCACCGTGGCCCGGTCCATCTCGCCGATTACCCGCCTTCTCCCGTGCGCCATTTCGACGATGACGAAATTTCCGATATCTGCGCTCCGTATCGACACGTTTTCCGCCGGGTATGAACGGTCCTGCCAGTGATAGACGCCCTCCTCGTAATGAACGACCTCCTCCTCCTCGAGATAGGCGAGGATGTCCCCCACGTCGGCTCCGCCGAACGCCTCTTCTTCCCGAAAGGGAAGCTCGAAGGAGGCGCATTTCACCTGATCGACGAGCACATAGATATTTGAGGGGTTGATAAGGGCAGCTTCCGGATTTTTCTCCATGAGAAACTCCGGGTGCGCAGCGATGTACTGATCGAGCGGTGAGTTCGACGTAATGAGGATAGAGACGCTCGCATCCCGTTTCCTGCCACTTCTTCCCGCCTGCTGATGGAATGAGGAAACAGAGCCGGGAAAACCTGCCATAATACTCACATCAAGGCTTCCGATATCTATGCCGAGCTCGAGTGCGTTTGTCGATACCACTCCCTTTATGGTGCCGTCTTTCAAACCCCGCTCGATATTCCGCCGCTCGTTCGGAAGATAGCCTCCCCTGTAGCCCGCTATCGAGTCCGCGGTTCCCCTGAACGCCTTCTTCAAATAGGAGAGAATGACTTCGGTGTTGAGCCTGCTCCGCGCGAACACGATGGTAGTGCTCCCGTTTCCGATGAACCGTTTCGCAAGATTCGTTCCTTCGAGCACAACGCCCCTCCTTATGCCCTGTTCCGGATTGACGATCGGCGGGTTGTATATAATGTAGTGCTTCGGGCCCAATGGTGCGCCGTTTTTTGAGATGACCACCGGTTTCACACCGGTTATCCGCTCGAAAAGCTCATCCGGGTTATGTATGGTTGCGGATGAGGCGATAAATACCGGATGCGAGTTGTAAAAGGCAGCAATACGGACGAGCCTTCTCATGACATTCGCGAGATGGCTGCCGAAAATACCGCGGTAGGTGTGAAGCTCGTCGAGCACGATATACTTCAATCCGTCGAATATCTTCACCCATTTGGGATGATTGGGCAGAATGCCCGAATGGAGCATGTCGGGATTGGTGACGATAAGACGCCCGTTTTTACGGGCCGACTGCCGAATCGACGACGGTGTATCGCCGTCATACACGTATAGTCTGACATCGTCTGCCCTGAAGTCACTGAGGCCCTTTATCTGGTCCTGACTCAGGGCCTTTGTGGGAAAGAGATATACCGCCTTTGCGTCCGGGTCTTTGAGCAGTCCGTCAAGCACCGGAAGGTTGTAGGCAAGGCTCTTTCCTGATGCAGTCGGCGTGGTAATAACGGCATGCCGTCCCCCCGCGACCGTGCGGTAGGTTTCCGCCTGATGCGTGTACAGCCTGTCGATGCCCATGTCTCTGAGACGGCTTTTTATCAGTGGATGAATGTCGGACGGCACCGGCGAATACCGGGCATCAGTCGCCTTCCTCAAACCCCAGTAAGCGACACGGTTGATAAATGAAGGGTCCTTTTTCAAGCTTTCCAGAAAGACTTCTAGATCCAAGGATTCTCTCTTCCTTCGCGATTGACTGTACCTGCCGCTTCAAAAAGTATTGGATACTATACAGTATATACAGGTACGTAAACTTATCAATCGGAAAAGGATCAATTTACCACGTGCCGAGGAGCAAATTGAGAGAATAATCTGTTTGTTAATAGAAACAGTCCCAAACTGTGAAAACTATTTGATTCGATGCTTCGGCAGGTGTACCGTAAATACCGTGGGACCGGCTTCGCCGCTTTCAACAGTAATTTCTCCAGCGGAAAGCTCAATTGCCTTGTTTACGACCACCAGCCCGAGGCCTTTGCCATGAATGCCGACGGTTCGCGCGTTGCGTCCCCTGAAAAACGGCTCCCAGATCTTTTTCAGTTCATCTTCCGCCAGACCGGGTCCGTTGTTTTTGAACGTCAGTCCGTAGCCTTCATCGTCTTCAGTCAGCCGTATTTCAACCTGCGCATCTCCCGCAGAGTACTTAACCGCATTTCCGGTAAGGTTCGCAAAGGCCTTTTTAAGAAGCATCTCGTTTCCGTCCACGCGTGCATCCTTCAAATCTGAAAAAAATCGGACTCTGTTTCCATAATCCTCAATCAACTTCTCTATCACCGAAACAAGGTCAACCGGCTCGACTCTTTTATACTGCTGGGCTGAATCCATTCTCGAAAGGTCGAGAACAGCCTCCACCAGGTTGTCGATCTCCTTAATCTCACCCTTGATGATGTTTTGCGATTTCTTTCTATCATCCATCTCAAGGGCAAGATTGATGCGCGCGAGCGGTGTGCGCAGCTCGTGGCTGATGAGGTGGAGAAGCTCTCGCTGGTTGGCGAGCATGGCGGCAAGTCTTTCTGTCATCGTATTGAAGGCATGCGCAACCTTTTTAAAGTCATCGTCTCTCTCATAATATATCCTGTACGTAAGGTCTCCCTGCCCCACCCGTTCGGCTGCAAGGATTATCTTGTCCACAGGCTTCAGTGTTTTTTTTATCAGGATAAAGACCGACAGACCGATTACGAAGATGATAAATACGGATCCAATAAACGGTGAAAAAATATTTCGGTACGGTGGGAGATGGGGAAATATCAACGCAAGCACCCTGTTTTGCGAGAGATAGACATACTCCATGTTGCGTTTCGGTTTTCTGTCTCCCATCATATCCCTCATTATCCGCATCATCGGGAAACGAGCGTCTGCCATCCTCTTCCACCTGCTCTCAGTTACCCACACAGGCCTATCGTCGACGTAGTACAATACCGTTATGCCGTAGACGCGTGAAAGAACCTTCGCGCGAAACCTCGAAGGAGGGTCGCCGATGTATCCTGATATGAGCATCACCGCATCTTCCCTCTTTCCGTATTTCAGATAGTCGCCGATGCTTCTTACCTCGTTTCGGAAATAAACCCATAACACAACGGTAATCAGCAACATCCCGATTACTGCTGAACTTACGATTCTGACCAACAGCGTCGTACGGTAGCTTACTTTTTTCTTAACTCTTTTTCGCAATGAACATGTACCCCTCTCCCCAGATCGTCCGAATAATCCGGGGATTGTTTGGATCGTCCCGCAGCTTCTTCCGCAGCCTGCTCACGAGTACATCAACGGACCTGTCGAAGCTCTCCCATTTTATATTCCTGGTGCTCTCCATTATGATGTCCCTGGACAGCACCCTGAAAGGATTGTTGCAGAAGTAATATAGAAGCTCGAACTCCGCGCTCGTGAGCGCGATTTCGCGCCCGTTGACGGTGAGCTTCATCGAATCAGGCACAAGGGTGAAATTTTGATAGGTGTATCGTTCGAACTTTTTTATCTCAGGGCGCGAACGCCGCAGTACTGCGTCTATCCGGGCCAAAAGCTCACGCGGCTCGAAGGGCTTGGGAAGATAGTCGTCTGCGCCGAGCTCGAGCCCCACAATCCTGTCATACACATCACCACGTGCGGTGAGCATAATGACGGATACGTTCGAGCTTTCCCTGACACGGCGCAGCACCTGAAACCCGTCAATCTCCGGCATCAGGATATCGAGAATCACTATTTCATAGCTTGTAAAATCCCGTTCAAGAAACTCGGCGGGATTTGTAAAGCTCGAAACCCTGTGATTATTGTTCTCGAGATACTCCTTCAGCAGATCAAGGAGCTTCCTGTCGTCATCGACAACGGCAATCCGTGCCATATGCGATACCCTGCAGTCTTTACTTTCGTACTACCACTCAAACCATCAAAACACAATGGGCAAGTGATTTTTTAATCATAACCTGTGCAAACCATCTTACAATCTCTTCAAATCTTCAACAAGCTGTTTATACTCATCTTCAGTTATTTCACCCCGTGCATACCGCAGTTTTGCAATATTCAACGGGTCGTCAGCCCTGTACTGTACTCCTGCTGTCCCATTTTTAATCTTTTTTACAATCAAAACCATCACGTATACCGCCAATGCGAGAAGCAGTATACCGAAGATTGAACCAAAAATGGGAAAACCGAAAAAACCGTACCCTGGGTGAAATCCCCCGTACATTCCGTGCATCATTGTTTTGCCTCCTGATAGGATAATAAAAAAACATATCATTACTGAAAAGTATCCTCCGCCCTATCCAGGTGCCATTGAAGGCACGACATGTTCTCCATAACGCGTACACGGGCATTATCCGAAACGGGCATTATCCGGACGCGAAGTTTACGAATAACAAAGGAGAGTGTGTTCCGCTGGATGGGAAATTTCTTCAACAGGGAACGCCTCCCGGCGTCCCCTGTATCTGTATCACTGAATCCCTACTTTCTCCAACCACGGGAATACGGCCGATCGTCCGATTCTCCATGCCTCATTCCCGGACCCCGGCCGGGTCCAGACATCATCCCTCTGCCATACCTGTCATGACAGAAGTACTTGTCCATGTCCTCGAGATTCGCGATATCGTATGTTTTTGAACCCTGCTTGAGCGTCCCGACAAAAAGAATACCGCGCTCATAAACACCCTGAACCGTTACCCTGTCTCCGTTTTTGAGCTTCAGCCCCAGATTGTCGAGATACCACGGCGGGCCGAGAACAAGCTTGTACTCCTCATCGGCGTCGGTGTTCAGAAAAAACCCGCCGCCGTACCTGAAGAAAACTGTGCCGTTAAACTCCTTCACTTCCCCCCGTGTGTCGGCAAAGGCAAAAGAGCCTATTCCGATCAAGAGAGCTGCAACCATAAAGATGATCAATGATTTTACCGCTTTTCGTCTCATGACGACCTCCTGTAAAATGAATTTTATTTTAAAACTCACCATTAATATAGGGGGAAGATTTTGCTAAATTATGAACCAGATGTAAAAAAATGTAAAAACTGCGGGTGCATGCTTTCCGCCTGGAGAGCTGTTGGCGGACAGGTCGATCCTTCGTCTTTCACAAACTATAATTATTACCAATATAACTTTCTCTATATCACGACCTCTGAAAACCCCACTGTACGAATGCAATATATGATGATGACCATCCTGAATGGCTTGTGTTTGATATTGTCCTTTTCTATTTTGTCCCGATTTTGTGTATATTACTATTTCGGTGTGGCGAATCTCCCAGCACTGTGGTTTAGTTAGAGGTTAATCCTGACCTCCTTGCCTGGGTTTAGCTATAATCTCTCTGATCTCTATATCTTTGAATTTCCGCGCATAGGCCGGTTTGAGGACAATTGCGGTATCCGCTCCCTCATTGGTACCTCCTATGGCAATCACCTCGCGTAAGATATCTAAAACACCTGCATCCGCGGCCAATTCTCCTTCAAATAGGGCCCAAGTTCATCAACCGTCATGCCCTCAACTCCGGCTGATCCCTTGTTTGCCACTACTCTCCGATAAGCCGCAATCAGATTTTTATGCTCGACCGCCTCCTCCATCAACATCTCATCCTTCGGTCGGGATTCTACCCTTGCCGCCGCGGCGCTTGAGACACCAGCTCCGGTACCTCGCAGATTCCGTCCACTACCTCCCAGTCTAGATTCGGACATCTCAGTCATACTATTCTGTCTCTCCTTCACCATCGAAGCTCAGATCCCGCCCTGAAGCTCATGTTCAGGCCTCCAGCTTTGTCGAGTAAGCCTACTATGCCCTCTGCTGACTTCTGCCGGTTCAGCTACGCCTCTAAACGCAGGTTGCTTTCAACTAAAGTGTAAGTCGAGGTTTGTTTTCTCCGTTTGCCGCCTGGTTTCCCGGCGGTGCCACAATATTTCGACCATACCCTGCCTCAAGCCCACCGGCAGATCTCATCGGGTAAGACACGCCACCTTCACGTTTATACCTGATACATCTACTTCCGTACTTTCTGTGCAGGTATTGGACTTCGAGTAAAGCGGCCCTCTTATCCAGTACGGCTGCCTTGACTGTATCAGGCCAACGCTTTGTACCACAGGCACTTCCTTCGGTCGCCTACGGCTTCCTTCAGATTCCACCTCACGATGGACACACTTGCCGATTAACTAACAGTTCCCCCTGCCGGGCCTGTAGAGAACTTTCACCTCCAAGTAACGTGTCATGCCGATCACACCGCCTTATGGCCGTGGTCCTCCGTGGCCACGACCCAAAGCCCACCTTCCGGCACGGATGACAGAAGATGGGGGTGCTGTCAAGCCGTCACAATGGGATTATAAGCACTCTGAAATTTTTCTTATATTGCCGAGGGGCTCGGCGTTGCAAAAATCAAGCTTTTAACTTGCTTTCACAATCGGATCTGGGATATTTTTAACCTTCTCATACGCCTTAT
>CAZGJW010000103.1:0-10325 GCA_964525675.1 uncultured Spirochaetota bacterium | reverse complement strand
CAGTTTACTCTTCCTCTCGCGCAATAATCTCCCTGTCCTTGTAATACCCGCAGTTTGGGCATACACGATGAGGTCGCATAAGCTCTCCGCACTGCGGACAATCTATGAGCTTCATTAATGTGACTTTATCGTTATGCGAGCGTCTTATCCTCGTTTTCGATTTCGACTTCCTCTGTTTTGGTACCGCCATACACACCACTCCTTATCAACTTCTGAATTCAGTATCGAGATATCAGCCGCAGCCAATATACTCGTAAATTATCCCACTTAAAATATAATAATCTTCATTAAAATATTAAAGTGCTAAGAACAGGCCTACCGTAGAAAAAGAACCTCGGTGCTGGAGATATTCTTTGCCGCTCCTAACCACGTGTCTGAATTGCCGCAATCTTACAGTTCTCAGCCTGAAAGCGGAAAATTCAGGAAAATCGCTGGTTTAAATATTTTTCGACCACCGGAGGAACCTTGTCGGAGATATTTCCACCGAGACGGGCAACCTCACGGACGAGAGAGCTTCTCACAAATGAGTAATGCTCGTCGGTCATCATAAAGATAGTATCTACCTTCTCACTGAGATGCCTGTTCATGAGTGAAAGTTCGAATTCGTATTCAAAATCCGAAAGAGCCCGCAATCCCCTGATGATTGCAAGCGCATTTACTTTGCTGGCGTATTCGACAAGCAGTCCTTCAAAATGGCCCACGGTGATATGGTCATAATCATGGACGATCTCTTCGAGCATGGCTATCCGTTCCTCGACAGTGAAGTAACTTTCTTTAAATGGGTTTTTTGCAACCGCGACGATCAAATGATCAAAAAGCTTTGCGGCCCGATATATAATATCGCAGTGTCCGTTTGTTGGAGGGTCAAAACTTCCAGGGTATAGTGCTGTTCTCATTCACTCTTCCATTTTTTTATTTTAATACCCGGTATGCACAGGTATACTTCATTAAACTTAACCATGCAAACCGTTTGTTATACTCATTCAGGCCTTTTCATACAAGGTTGCAGTAAATGGGTTAGTGAACGTATCAATCGTAAAAGTCAAACCCTATCATCTGCTTAACGACTGTTACCTGATAAACCCGTACATGGCTTTGTAAGATAAGTAGTACTATCAACCTGCCGATACATAAAATAAACAATCCAAAAAAATAACACGAGCCATATATCAGGGCCGAATATGCTAAACCCGAATTTGCGTAATGATTCACACAGAAGTAAAACACTTTGTATAAGAACGTGGCACACTGAAACCGTGTAACATAGTATACTATGTGATGGAGGAAGATTCAATATATTGCCACTGCCAAGCAGCATGTTTTCTGCGATATGAAGGTGGAGGTTCTATCCGCTCGCCTGGAATTGTAAAAAAATCCAGGTGTTTACGCCAGCAACTTAATATAGACGCAACGCGCATGGACCATGCTTACTGCGATTGAAAGGAGAGGGCATGTTTGAAAAGGTGTTCATTGTGGCGGAGGCGGGCTCGAACCACAACGGAAACCTCAATACCGCCCTGGAAATGGTTAAGTGTGCAAAAGATGCAGGTGCGGATGCAATAAAGTTTCAGAGCTTCACCCTAAAAGGGCTCTTCTCCACTCTTCACTATGCGAAGGCGCTCAATATATCTGATTCTACCTGGATAAATAAAATTGAGCGCATCTCTTTCAAGCCGGATTGGATCCGTCCAATCAGCGAAGAGGCCACCCGTGTGGGTATACACTGGTTTTCGACACCCTTTTCAGTGAAAGCGGTGGCAACGCTGGACCCCTTTGTACCCTTCTATAAAATATCTTCTGGTGATATCACTCATACGACTCTACTCAGAGCAGTCGCCGAAAGGAAAAAGGGTATATTCATTTCAACAGGGGCGTCTACACTGCATGAAATAGACCGGGCAGTACAGCTACTGGCCTCCTATCATCCTCCTTTTATTTGCATTATGCACTGTGTCATGCTGTATCCCCCGCCTGACAGCCTGTTGAACCTTAATTTCATCGATACACTGAAAACCCGGTATGAGCTTCCCATTGGTTTTTCCGACCATACCATAGGATCAGAGGCATCGCTTGTATGTATTGGTAAGGGAATTGAGGCCATTGAAAAACATTTTACCCTCGACAGTACCCAGGAGGGGCCGGACCATAGAAATTCGCTCGCTCCAACTCAGTTCAAACAATTCGTTGAAAGAATTCGAACCGGTAAAAAAATGAGCGGAAGTAAAAAAAGGGAGGTGAGCCCCAGGGAGGCACGCGAGAGGATCTTTGCACGGAGAGGCGTATATGCGTCAAGAGACATTACACGCGGAGAAAAATTTACCCTGAGAAAATTGTCTTTCTTACGACCGAACACGGGCATCGGTGCAGAGGAGGTCGATACACTGCTTTGTATGAGAGCAGCAACAGACATTAAGAAGGGAACGGCACTGGACGCTTCAATGCTCAAACCGAATGCTGGATAAAAATACCCAATATGTGGTGTAAAAGTGCATGCCGGAGCGAATAGAATGTATTATTTTGAACTGCATATCTTTTAACCGTGCGAACTGTTCAGCAGTACCTCTTTTTGATGCACCTCCTTTATTCGCCGGAGGAGAAAGATATTGAAAAAAAAGGAGAAGTTGTTAAAATTCCTCATAATATGGTTAAGAAAATTCTTAAAACACGAGGGTGCCTTCTGCTCACCGCATGTGCGGTTCTTTTTATAACCGGCTGTTCAGGAAAAAAATCTGTGCAGTTTGGTTACCAGCAACAGGAGCCGCCAGGAGTTGAAGAGGAGCCTTCAGAACATAAATCCACCCAGGAGCCTTTGGAACAAACTCAGGTTGAAATAAAGCAGAAAGAACCTGCCGGGACTGAAGTTGCCGCCGATAATACCAACATGGAAAACACTGAAGAATTAACCATCTCAGTCCCTGAACAGAACTCGAAAATAGAAGTCGTACTGCCCGAAAGCGATAACGCCTCTCCGGCAATTGACGCTGGAGAAGCAAAACAGGAAGCAGAGAACATACTCGAGATTATCAACAGGCTCGAGGAAATGTATGAAAAGGATGACTTTGAAGGGTGGAAGAGCATGTTAACCCCGGATTACAGAAAGAAGTACAGTAATCCCGAAAACCTGCGCAAAGACGGGTGGGATGCCGCAGACCTTCATTCTTTTTTCAACCTTCTTGTTGATACGAGGAGAAAAGGGCAGATAAAGACTTTGAAAATATCACGGGTGGTTTTCACCAACCAGAATAAAGCCTATGTTTATGTATTTTTTGAGGACAGGGAATTCCCCGAGCCGCAGCATACTTTTATTAGAATCAACGGCACATGGTTGAAAGGCCTGCGAGAGGAGGAGGGATAGAATGAAAAGAATAGTTATAATCGTCGCAGTACTCTTTGTGCTCGGCGCAGGAGTGCTCCAAGCACAGGAAAGCATCGAACAGTTTCTTCGTGATCTGGAAAAACCCGGCAAAGAGGATTATGTAAAGCTCATCTATGAGGGGTCTCATGAGAACAAGCTGTGGGCGATAAACAAGCTTGTTGAAATGGGTGCAAAGGATGAGGACGTTATTGACGCACTCGTGTTCGGACTGCAGCAGGGAACTCTTTATGTAGAGAGGCAGAACGGCAGGGTGGTTAACGACTTCTGGGATGTGCGAGCGGCAAGTGCAGTTGCACTCGGCAATATCGGAGATACACGAGTTCTTCCCAAGCTCTACCAGGCTCTCAGGTACGACACTGATGTATTCGTGCGGAGCTCAGTGGTTATCGGTATCGGCAAAATGGGACAGCGGAATTCAATCCCGGAAATAACCCGGACTATTGAAACATCCAGTCCATCAGGACCTGACGACCAGCTCGTTCTGGCCTGCGTACAGGCACTCGGTGATATAGGGCACAGGGACGGATTCGTACCCCTTATTGAAGTAATGCGGGGGAAATTCAGACGGAGTATAAAGATAGCGGCCCGTGACGCCCTGAAAAAAATACAGTGGTAGATCATCAAAACCTGCGCACGGGAGGGCTGTTATCGGCGAAAAAGTGGTCTACGTCCTTATCAGGATGTATCCTTATCAGGATGTATCCCGAGGGGATGTATCCCTGGGGGGCTGATCCTTTACAGGACTAGATATCGTAAAGTAACTTCGTGAGAAGCTACTTCGAAGAAGTACTGTCAGTAACTGAAGGGTTTCTTGCGTTCACTGAAGAAACGCTCTAATTCCATAATCTCTTTTTTAAGAGAACCTACATCGGGCCGTTCAGAGTGAAGGTTTGCCGATATCTTACCGATCTTTTCCTGAATCAGTCTGTAGCTCGACCTGACCTCGCCGACATTCCGCCGCATATAATCGATAAGAGCATTCATCTTGTCAGCGAGATATTTGAATTCATCGTGCTTTCTCAGCGTAATAATAAAATCCATATCCCCACTGAGCAGTAAATCCAGGCTCTGCTCGAGCCGGTATATAGGTCCCGCTATTTTATGTGAATAAAACAGGGAAAAGGGAACGATGATACACAGCACGAATAGATTTGCCGCAATAAGCGGGGTGAGGACAACCTGAAAAAGACCGGTCACATCCGTTTCTCCCTTGCTCGTGACCATAATGACAATATTCTCGAAATTTGCACCGCCGTACTGATATTTAAAATAAAAAAGTCCAAGAATTGCGGCAGTAGAAAGAAGCGTCGCTCCAACAACAACAAGAATAAAGCGAAGAATAAAGCGTGTTTGAAAGTTACCTTCAATAATAAAATGTCTTCTTCTGTGCATTATTTTTCACTCCTGTAATTGAGTTGTGGTAAAAAACCTGCACATGATACTGTCACGGTTCCGCAGACCCATGACCGGCCTCTATTGATGACAAACAGCCAGATCCTGTTTCACCGTTCTAATTCGATTGTAATTCATTTTTACAGTGCATACAAGACTGAATTACTGTGAAAAATCCCATTCTACACGCTGAACATCTGTTCTGATGTTTGTATTCTTTTCTCAATCTGTCCGATAATCTTGAGAGTTATATCGAGGGTCTTGATATCGTCTTCTCCGCTTACAATTGGCTCCGTGCGGCCGTAGATACAATCGATAAAATGCTGCAGCTCATCCTTCAGGGCATTTTCCTTCTGGACGAGAACACGTTCGACGAATGAATCATGCTTATAGGTTATTTCAACCGGTGAAACGAAGAACCGTGCAGATGAACCTCTGTATATATTTATATCGTTTGTTTCAAAATCAAGCACAATGTATGCCTTGTCCTGGGATATTGCCATGGTTCGGATTCGGGTCTCACTTAATCTGCTTGAAGTTATGGTCGCAATTGCACCGTTCTCAAACTGCAGGACCGCAGATGCAATATCCTCAAAGCTGCTTTTAACCCGGTTGCCGATACTGTCTATGTGAACAACGCCGCTGTTTATCAGAGACAGAACAATATCAATATCATGAATCATCAAATCGAGAACGACGCCTGTATCCCAATCCCTGTCCTTCCAGGGCCCGATTCTTCTTGCCTCTACGAGATACGGATCCGCCACAATCTTTTTCAATTCAGCGACCGCACCTTTGAACCGCTCGATATGACCCACCTGGAAGATGAGTTTATTGGTGGTGGCCGTATTGACAAGATCGGTCGCCTCTTCAATAGTTCTTGAAATCGGTTTTTCCACAAGCGTATGAACACCCGCATCAAGAGCCTTCTTGGAAATATCGTAGTGAATGCCTGTAGGAACAGCCACACACACACCGTCTGCTTTGCCTAGCAGGTCTTCCATGCTCTCGTATGCGCGAATTTTGTATTTTTTCGATATCTCCTGAGCCCGACGGTCGTCAATGTCGTACACGCCGATAAATTCAATTTCATCGTCCATGGTGGAAAGTACATTTGCATGGTAGGTTCCCATTTTCCCCACACCGATTATACCTATCCCGATTCTTTTATCCAGTTCGATTCGTCTCTCCCTCTTCATTACTTCATTCCTCTACTTATTTGTACCTTACAGCACATGTACTTTACAGCACACGTACGAAGTATAAAAGTACAACATACATTACAAAATATCCCCTGTGACTGCATTTGTCCAAAAAAAATGGAATTTTGTTAACAGCTTTGCTGATAATAGTGACGTACGTTACTTGACAGCGGTAATAAATCCACGCACCTGATGTTTCAGGCAGGGAAAATATCAGCGCTTGTTACTTGAAGTCATTGACACGAAGAAGAGAAGGTGTGTCGGTATCTTTTCTAACCGTGTTAAGCTCGTGTAAAACTTTTTTTTCTTTTGAGGAAAGGTTCTTCGGTATCTGAACGATAACCTTGACGAGCTGATCACCCTTTCCCCATCGTTTGAAATAGGGGATTCCCTCCTTTTTCAGCCGGAATACTTTTCCGCTCTCGGTTCCGGGAGGAATATTGATTTTTACCATCTTCCCGTCAAGAGTGGGAACCTTGATTTCCGCTCCCAGTATGGCCTGAAAAACACTGACCGGTACTTCACAGATAACGTTATTCCCCTTTCTGAGGAAAAAGGGATGGGGCTTCTGATGCACAACAACGATCAGATCTCCATGCGAGCCACCTTGTTGACCGGCATTTCCTTCTCCATGGAGGCGCAAGACGGTGCCGTCTTCAACGCCGGGCTCTATATCAAGCACGATCTTCCTGTTCTTTTTCACCTGTCCGCTGCCCTTGCAGACAGGGCAGTAATCTTTGATGACCTTTCCCGTTCCTCTGCATGTGGGGCATGTGGAAGCAATGGTGAAAAAGCCCTGGGACCGGGTTATTTGCCCGTTGCCACCGCACTGCGGACATGTTACATAACCGCTTCCCTCTTTGGAGCCCGTGCCGCCACACTTCTGGCAATGCTCCAACCTGCTGAGTTGTATCTCGATTTTTTTACCGAATGCAGCCTCTTCAAGGCTCAGATTTATATCGTAACGAATGTCAGAGCCCCGTGTGGCACGCTGCCGTGCGGCACGCTGTTGTGAAGAGCCTCCCCGCGACCTGCCGAAAGCATCTCCGAATCCGAAAAATGACTCGAAAAAATCAGATCCGAAAATATCAGAAAATCCGCTAAACAGGTCCTCAAAATCAGAACTACTCCTGAATCCGCGGAAGCCACCGGCCTGAGCATTGACCCCTTCATGACCAAACTGGTTGTACATTTTTCGCCGCTCTTCATCTCCCAGTACTTCATAGGCTTCAGTTGCTTCCTTGAACTTTTCTTCCGCAGTTTTATCGTCTGGATTTTTATCGGGATGATATCTTACGGCGAGTTTTCTGTAGGCTTTCTTGATTTCGTCTTTTGATGCATTTCTGTCAATGCCGAGAACTTCATAGTAGTCTCTTTTTGGTGCCATTTTGAGCGGTTCTCCAAAACTGAACAGGAGGCGGACTTTCGCCCACCTCCTTGGTCCTGGGTCATGAGGTTAAAACTTTTAATGGTTAATTGTTTGTATTCTTGTCATCATCAACCACTTCGTACTCGGCGTCAACCACGTCTTCTTCCTTCTGCTGTGACCCAGCCTCTCCCTCCGGTCCTGACTCTGAGGTATCTGCGGTTTGCCCCTGCTGTGATGCCTGTTGATTCGCCGCTTCTCTATACATCGATTCGGAGATTTTATAAGAAGCCTGTGTCAAAGACTCGACAGCCTTTTTTATGGTATCTGCATCGCCTTCACTCATGGCCTTTCTGGTGTTCTCAATTCCAGTCTCTATGTTCGATCGATCATCCGGAGAAATCTTGTCACCGTAATCCTTCAGCATCTTTTCAGTCTGGTAGATAAGGCTGTCAGCCTGATTCACTGCTTCAGCCTTCTCTTTCGCCTTTCTGTCCTCTTCAGCGTGGGATTCGGCATCCTTCACCATGTTCTGGATTTCATTCTCGTTAAGACCGCTCGAAGACTCGATTCTGATCTTCTGCTCTTTCCCTGTGGCAAGGTCTTTCGCGGATACATGGACGATACCGTTTGCGTCGATATCAAACGTAACCTCAATCTGCGGAATACCTCTCGGTGCGGGTGGAATGCCGACAAGGTCAAATCTACCGAGCGTTCTGTTATGCGCTGCCATTTCACGCTCACCCTGCAGCACATGTATGCTTACCGCCGTTTGATTGTCGGCTGCAGTCGAGAATATCTGGCTCTTTCTTGTCGGTATCGTCGTATTTCTCTCGATGAGTTTGGTCATTACACCGCCAAGGGTTTCAATACCGAGCGAAAGTGGTGTCACATCGAGAAGAAGAACATCTTTCACTTCACCGGCAAGAATACCCCCTTGAATCGCGGCGCCGATTGCGACCGCCTCATCAGGGTTCACGCCTTTGTTCGGCTCCTTCTTGAATATCTTTTTAACCACTTCAACGACAGCTGGCATACGAGTAGAACCCCCGACGAGAATGACCTCATCGATATCATTTGCGGTCAATCCTGCATCCTTGAGCGCATTTTCGCAGGGCCCCCTAGTGGACTCCACCAGATCTCCAAGAAGCTGTTCCAACTTGGCGCGTGTCAACGTATAGTTCAAATGCTTCGGTCCTCCTGAGTCAGCCGTAATAAAGGGGAGATTGATGTCTGTCGACATGGTACTTGACAACTCAACTTTGGCCTTCTCAGCCGATTCTTTGAGCCTTTGGAGCGCCATTTTATCCTGTGAGAGGTCGATACTGTATTCTTTTTTGAACTTATCGATCAGCCAGTCCATAACACGTTTGTCAAAGTCGTCACCGCCGAGATGCGTATTGCCGTTGGTTGATTTGACCTCGAATACACCGTCGCCAAGCTCAAGAATCGATATATCGAATGTTCCGCCGCCGAGATCATAGACGGCGATCTTTTCATCCTTCTTTTTCTCCAGGCCGTAAGCAAGCGATGCAGCTGTCGGCTCGTTGATTATGCGCTTCACGTCTAGTCCGGCAATTCTTCCTGCATCCTTCGTTGCCTGTCTCTGAGAATCGTTAAAATACGCCGGTACGGTAACGACCGCCTCGGTCACCTTTTCACCGAGATAATCCTCAGCCGTCTGCCTCATTTTTTGAAGCACACGGGCTGAAATTTCAGGCGGCGAGAACTCACCGGCATTTACTTTGACGCGGGCATCGCTGTTTTTTCCCTGAATCACCTGATAGGGAACCATCCCCTTCTCTTTTGATACTTCCGAATAGCGCCGCCCCATAAATCTCTTTATGGAGTAGACAGTATTTTCCGAGTTTGTGATGATCTGATTCTTTGCCGGCTGCCCGACCAGCACCTCATCCTTCTTTGTAAAAGCAACGACAGAAGGGGTCGTTCTCTGCCCTTCCGCATTGGTAATTACCTTTGCTTCATTGCCCTCCATAACGGCAACACAGGAATTGGTAGTGCCAAGGTCAATTCCTATTATCTTTCCCATTTTTAATCTCCTTTCCCGGAGGATTCCGCCACTTCATCGGTTTTTTCGTCTGACGCACTGTTCGAAGATACAGCTTTCGCAACCTTAACCTTGGCAGGTCTCAAAACTCTATCATGGAGTTTATATCCCTTCTGGAAATCCTCTACCACTGTATCTTCACTGTATTCCTCTGATTCTTCCATCATGATTGCATCATGGACCATCGGGTCAAATTCCCTGCCGACAGTTTCAATAAGCTCGATACCGTACTTGTTCTCGAGAAGATTCCGGAGATGTTTTTCCACAAGCAGTATACCTTCGAGAAGCGTATCGAAATCTTTTGACGACCGTGCAGAATCGATGGCCCGTTCAAAATCGTCTATAACGTTCAGGATGTCGAGAACAAGATCCGAGGTGGCGTATTTTTTGAAGTCCTCGAATTCCCGCTGGACTCTCTTACGATAATTTTCAAAATCAGCCTGTTTACGTTTAAGCAGGTCCTCATATTCGGCAAGGAGGCTCTTCTTCTCTTCCAGAATTTCCGACTGTTCGTCAAGTTTTTCTCTGGCGCTGAGAAGTTCCTGCAGTTCATCTTCACAGAGGGTTTGTAAAAGAGTTTTTGCGGGTGAACTTTCTTGGGTTATTTTTTGTTCGTTTTTTTTCTTTTCGTCCGAAGTCTCCTGATTATTCGTCGCATCGAGTTCGTCTATCGAAATTTCCTGTTCGTCACCCTTTTTATCGTGTTCTCTACTGGCCTCAGTGCTCTCTTTACGCTTTGAACTCTCTTTATCTTTTTTATCCATTTGTTCTATTTCTACAGTATTATTTAAAGAAGATCGAGCCTTTTTCCGGCTAAAGAAAAGATAACGATAAAAAAATTCAACGTCAACTAAAACGTATTCGAGACAGTTCTGACGCACGTATAGATAATTTAATTCATATTAATGAATTATGAGTAGG
>CAZGJW010000102.1:7279-10374 GCA_964525675.1 uncultured Spirochaetota bacterium | reverse complement strand
GTCAAAGGCGGCCAGGTCAGTGTGCTTGACGACGGGCAGATTGCGCAGCTTCACAGCGCAACGGTTGAGGTTCTAAACGAGGTCGGCATCAGGCTGCTTCACGATGAAGCACTTGAGATAATGAAGGGAAACGGCTGTGTCGTCGATTTCGACAAAAAGATCGTCAAGATACCTGAAGATGTGCTGATGAAAAATGTGCAAAAGGCACCGTCCGGGGTACTGCTCTACGGGAGGGATAAAAAATACGATATCAGATTGGACTGTTCTAACGATGTGTACGTCATGGGCGGAGCCGGGGCACTCAACGTTATCGATCTTGACGGAAAAAGAAGGCCGTCCACGCTCCAGGACCTCCGTGATTTGATACGGCTCGAGGATACGCTCGAGAACATGGATATCGCGCATTTTCTCGTCACTCCGCAGGATATTCCGCAGGACGGGTTTGAGATGATTACCTTTGCGGAGATGCTGAAGAACAATACCAGGAACTTCTATGCACTGGTTGGAGGGTGCAGACAGGGCCTTGAATATGAGATGGAGATGGCATCGGTTGCGGCAGGCAGTATTGACGGAGTGAGAAAAAGGCCATTTTTCGTTGCCGGGCTCTGCATCATAAGCCCCCTTACGCAGCGTGGTGATTTCATTGAGGAGCTTTTCGCCTGCGTCGAGAACAATATCCCAGTCTACATCGAGGCGGACGCCCTCGCAGGCGGAACCACCCCTTTCACTATTTCAGGAACCGCCGTTGAGATCAACGCCAATGTGCTTGGCGCGGTTGCGCTCGCCCAGATGGTTCATCCGGGAGCCTCCTGTATCTATGCATCATCGTCAGGGATACTCGATATGCGCAGCCTGAACCTCGGTGGATCGGCACCGGAATCAACCCTCCTTCATATGGCGCAGGCCCAGCTCGCACATCACTACAATCTTCCCTACTACGGAGCGAATACGCCTGATTCAAAACTGCCTGATGCGCAGTACGCGTATGAGAGTGCTCTGCATTTTCTGGGATGTGCGACGGGCGGCGTCAATATATTGCATGTGGCAATCGGCAATCTTGAAATGATGAGCCTTGCAAACTATGAGAAATGCCTCATCGACAACGAGATACTGGGGGCGACCTTCCGTATGCTTAAAGGTATCGATTGCAGCAGGGATGCAATCGGTATTGACGCATTTAAAGAGGTCGGGCACAAAGGCGCATTTTTAGAAACAGCCCATGCGCTGAAATACCTGAGGAAGGAGCGCTGGGAGCCGAGGCTCACCGACAGAAACGCCTGGGACAAATGGCAGAGTCAGACCGGCGGAAAGGACATGAGGGAACGGGCACGGGATATGGCCCGCGAAATACTGAAAAACCATCGCCCTGTTTATATAGAAGAAAAAGATGCCCGGGAGATTGACAGGATCGCGGCGGCTGCCCAGAAGGAAATCGCACTTCTACGAAGGAATAGGGGCCTTTGATCAGGGTACATGAATAAGGATACGTATAAGGATTCGGGGACGAAGTTTTGAAAATAATTGTTCTGGAGGAATGACATGGGTGAGCGACTTGCAATTAACGGCGGGCCCAGGACCGTTACAGATGGACTCCCGAAACCATGGCCCATTATTACACAGGATGATATCGACGCAGTTAGCGACGTACTGAAGCGCGGTGTTATATGGGGGCCCGATGCTCCTGAAAAGACAGCGCTCGAGAAGGAGTGGGCGGACTACTGCGGAACAAAATACTGTATCGTGACCAATTCCGGGACATCTGCGATGCACGCATGTGTGGCGGGGGTGGGTGTTGAGACGGGGGATGAAGTAATCGTGCCTGCCTTTACCTTCTGGGCCACAGCCCAGGCTGTGCTGTGCCAGAACGCCATACCGATATTTGTTGATATCGATCCGGTTTCCTATAACATCGATCCCAAAAAGATAGAGGAAAAGATTACCGAAAGGACGAAGGCAATCATCGTTGTGCATGTGCACGGCCTTCCCTGCGATATGGATGAGATAAACGCCGTTGCGAAGAAACACGGTTTGACAGTTCTGGAAGATGCCGCCCATGCACACGGTTCTACATACAGGAATAAAAAGGCAGGTAATCTCGGGGATATGGCGATGTTCAGCCTGAACGGAACAAAGAACCTTCCCGGAGGAGAGGGGGGATTCGTTACCACGAACAATCCAGATTTCTATGAAAAGGCGCGGCTTACCTGCATGTTCGGCGAGAAGAAGGTGCCGAAAGGCAATATACGGCCCTACGACGCCCACACGATGGGAAACAACTACCGGCCTGTCGAGATGACGTGCGCCTTTGTGCGCTCCCAGCTCAAGAGGCTTGATACGTACAATAAGAAGAGAATCGAAAACGTAAACTACCTCAACCGTGAGCTTGGAAAAATCAAGGGTATTATAACACCCTACGAGCCGTCTGACAGGACGAACGTGTACCATATATACCGTATAAAGCTCGACCCTGATGCTGCCGGATATCCGGATGTCGATCCCGAGGATTTCCGGTGGGCGGTGCAGAACGCCCTCTTTGCGGAGGGAGTGCCGGTTATGGAGTGGCATTCCTTTCCGGTTCCGGGCCAGAAGATCTTTCGAAACCTTGACGCTTACGGAAAGGGATGCCCCTGGAACTGCAGTCATGCCCGTGAGGGAATTACCTACGATCAGAACGACTATCCGGAGACGCAGAAGATGTTTGCAGCGTCGTTCGTACTGTATACGATTTACGCCTCGAACGGGCTCGAACTGATGAAGCGCTACGTCGAGGCCTTTCACAAGGTATTTGATCATCTCGATGAGATTGCAACGGATTCGAAATACTACACCCGTATCAGGGCGAATGCGTAGAATACGGGGGTTTGATTTTTACCGTGTATGAGCGTAATACGTATGGATCAAAAAAGGGGAAAATATGAACAGCTTCAAAGAACTTGTCGAGAGTGTTTTAGACGAGAACAGGAAAGCCCTCCTCGATATAGACATCGATGAGGTGAACAGGCTTGTTGATGCTATCGACAGTGCCGGGAAGATCCAGGTTTTCGGTATGGGGAGGATGAAGTGCGCAGTTCGCGCATTTACCATGCGGCTAATGC
>CAZGJW010000102.1:0-7179 GCA_964525675.1 uncultured Spirochaetota bacterium | reverse complement strand
TTCGGTATGGGGAGGATGAAGTGCGCAGTTCGCGCATTTACCATGCGGCTAATGCACATGGGGTTTGATGCACACGTCGTATACGATACCACCTGCCCCAATATCGGAAAGGGCGATCTGCTCATCGTGAACTGCGGCTGCACCGCGGTCGGGCTCGTGGTCATCAGGCTCGCGAAAAAGGCGGGGGCAACGGTATGCGTCGTAACGGCGCACCCGGAGTCCGAGGCAGGCCAAATGGCCGATTTTACCGTTCGGCTGAGGGGACAGGTCAACCCGGGAAACCCGGATGAAATTCCCTCGATTCAGCCGATGGCTGCACTGTTCGAGCAGGCGGTGTTTCTCTTTGAAGACATTCTCATCATGATGCTCATGGGAAAACTGAACATCACGCCCGAGCAGATGGCGAGGCGTCATACAAATGTTGACGGGTATATGAGCATCGATTGAAAACGAACTTGATTGCTGTATTTGATTGCTGCATGAGGAGGGAGGAACAGTGAGCAGAAGAACAGCGAGGAGCTACGTGCTCGACAGGCCGAAGGGAAACTTTGTAATGGACGAGTATGAAATCCCCGATCCTGCTCCGGGTACGGTGCTGATGAAGATAGAGCTCTGCGGTGTGTGCGGAACCGATGTGCATACCTGGCAAAGCCTGGTCGAGGATATCGAGTACCCGATCTCCCTCGGCCATGAAATGGTCGGCATTGTCGAGGCCCTTGGCAGGGGCGTGACTGCCGACTACGTGGGTAAGCCGCTCAAGGTGGGGGACAGGATCGGGGTGATCCCGGCTATCCACTGCCACAGGTGCTATTTCTGTACGATCGTCAAGACACCGGAGAAATGCATCGACTGGAAGACCTACGGCGCATGGCCAAGAGCCGATCAGAAGCCCTACTTTACGGGAGGGTATGGCGATTATCTCTACATACATGACCCTAACTCCGTATTTGTAAAGATGGATACAACGCCCGAGAGAGGAGTTTTTCTCGAACCTGTGGCAGTTGTGGTCCACTCGATGCTCCATGCGCAGATAAAACCTGGAGATACCGTTGTGGTAAACGGTTCCGGACCCATAGGCCTTTTAACCATAGGGCTTGCAAAAATAGCGGGCGCTTCAAAAGTAATCGCACTCGGGAGGAGAAACCGCATGAGGCTGGCGCTAGCCGAAAGGATGGGCGCGGACTACACCATATGCCATGCAGATGTGCCCGAACAGGCCGGGCGTAAAGAGGCGGTCTTTGAAAATTCCCTGAACGGGTACGGAGCTGACGTGGTACTCAATACCGTAGGCTCTGCAACCGCCTTTGCCGAATCCATCGATTATGTTCGGGATTCCGGGACTGTTGTGGAAGTGGGAAACTTCGTCGATTCCGGGACGATTCCTTTTAATCCATGCAAACAGCTTCTGGAAAAGGGGATAAAAATTATCGGAAGCTTCGATAACGAGGCGGAGCACTTTGTGCGGGGGCTTCCTATTGTAGCGGATGAACGGCTTCCACTGCCCGATCTCATCACTCATACTCTGCCGCTCGAGCGCCTGCAGGATAGTCTCGAGGCGATAAAGAACGGCGCAGAGCTTGACGGAAAACAGATCGTGAAGATAGTAATCGACCCGAGCCTATCTTGATAAAGGATATTCCATGCTGAAAAAAATACCACCGGTGATATCACCTGATTTACTCTACAACATGATGATGATGGGCCATGGGGACGAGCTCGTTCTAGCAGACGGTGATTTTCCCGTTAAGACATGTTCACAGCGTGTGGTATTCGCGTACGGGCTTGAAATCCCGGTATTGCTTGATGCGCTGCTGCCGTTTTTTCCTCTCGACCCTTTTGTCGAGATTCCGGTTTCCATTATGGCCCCGGTTGACGTGGATGTTGTGGAGCCAAAAAACTGGAAACAGTGCAGGTCGATCATTTCAAAGCATGAGCCTCGTTTCAGGGACTTCGAGTATATAGAGCGGTTTGGTTTTTATGAAAGAGCGAAAAAGTCCTATCTCGTTGTTGCCACCACCGAGCCCGACGGGAACCTGATTTTAAAAAAAGGCGTGGTGATGATGTAGGGTGAAGTGGGGTGAGGATTAGTAGTAAGTTTATCCTGAATAAACTTTAAAACAGGGAGGTGATACGGAACATTCCTGTTGCAATTGCAAAGATTGCAGGAAGCAGATATATAATACCTCTTGGAACATACTCCGCATCGATTATGATTACGGTGATTCCAATTATAATTGTATTTGTACTGTTCCAGAAATGGTTTATTGCTGGTATTAAAATGGGATCGATCAAAGGCTAACTGGTTTCGATTTTTATAAAGGATACGTGGAACAATGAGTGCATACATGACCCCCCGTGAACGCGTGGAAGCGGTACTGAACCTGGAAGTGCCGGATATGGTTCCCATAGGAGATGGACTGTTTCAGCACTGGGAATTTATCAATCACTACTACCCTACACAAGAAAAGGGGAAATGGACGCTCGAAGAGATATGCAGGGCGGTGGGAAACGTAAGAGTTGATTATGCCTTTGATCTTGCGCCATCGCTGAACCCTCACAGGGAAGAGAGGCTGGGATTAACGTACCAGGTAACGGAGTGGACGGAGGTCGTTGTTGAAAGGCCCTTCAGTACGGTTGAGGAGGCAAAACCCTGGGTTCAAAAGATTATCAAGGAGGTGGAAAACTCCGACCCCGATATCATGTGGAGTTTTGCCGGCAATACGGGAATGTGGGGCCTTGGCAAGGGAAACTACAGGAATGATTTTTTGATGAAGCAGAAGTGGCTTGGAGAAACCGTTCTAATGCATACTGGAAGCCCTGCTCATCTCGATACCTGTTACATGATGCTCGGTTTTGAGATCTTTTCATACATGCTTGCTGATGAATATGGGCTTCTTATCGAATGGTTTGACAAGCTCTGCAGGCATGAGAGACACAGGGTCTCAAGGTGTGCAGATTTCGATCTTTCACCGGTTTCATGTATATACTGTGATATTGCATCAAAACAGGGGCTCTTGTTTTCACCCGAATTTTTGAGAAATGAGTATTTTCCCCGTTTGAAGCTTTTAATCGATGAATGGCATAATCACGGGATTAAGGTTATCTACCACTCAGAAGGAGACATCACAACGGTGATGAATGACATTGCCGATGCGGGTGCGGATGGCATCAATCCGCTGGAACCGGATATCCTGGATATAAAAAAGCTGAGGGAAGATTTTCCGGATCTGATATTCTGGGGCGGAATTGATAACAATGAGCTTCTCTGCCGGGGAACGGTCGAAGAAGTTGAACAGGCGGTAAAAGAATTAATTCGTGATGCAGGCAGTGAAGGGGGGCTTTTGCTCGGTTCAAGCGGGCAGATTCATCCAGCAAACAGACTTGAAAATGTACTCGCTATGTTCGAGTTCGGGAGAAAGTATGGAAAATACGAGTAATTATTCGCACACGTAAGGAGGTGATGCCAGTTCAACAAAATTGTTTCGATATTTCATTTTCAATTTTTTGATTAAAGGAGAACAACATGAGAACAAAGAAGATCAGTATTACAGTCGTTTTAGTAGTATGTCTGCTTTTATCTTTCGTGGTCCTGTTTGCAGGTGGTGAAAAAGAAAAAGCGGTAAAAGAGGGGGGGGCTGTAACGATCAAAGTCTGGGACTGGCAGGTGATGGAAAATTACATGCGGGCCTATGACAAGATTTTTAAAATGTACGAGGAAGCTCATCCGAATGTGACAATTGAGCGTACGGCCATTGCATCCGGTGAGTTTGAAAAGCAGTTCAAAGCAGCACTTGCGGGAGATGAAGCGCCCGATATGTTTCAAACCCAGCTCGGGATCCAGGTGACAGCGTACTATGATGCGGGTATATTGTATGACTTTTATCCTGACTGGAAAGCAGACTCTGAGTGGCAAAAACTGGTTAATTACGACGAGGGCCACTTCAAAGGGTATTTCATTGGGAAAAAATTGGTTGTTCTTCCCTCCGTTGATCAATGGATTCATGGAATATACTACTACAAGGACATGCTTGATAAATACGGAATTAAAAAGCCGGAAACCATTGATGACCTGATTTCCATAGCGCCTGTTTTACGAAAAAACAACATAATTCCCATGTCAATTGCATTTGGGCCGAATTCGATAGTGTGGATTCCAAACAGTGCCGTGCATGAGCTGATGATGCAGAGGTTCGGCGGGGATGTGCTTTTAAAATTGGAGTCTGGAAAAATGTCCTGGCTTGAGCCGGACGTAAAAGCCTGCTTCCAGGCCCTGAAAGATCTTCAGGGTGCCGGAGTATTCCCGGATGATGTCAATTCAGCCGAGTATTTTCCCGATGTTTTGACAAGGTTTCAGAACAAAGAAGCATTCTGTTTCTTCCCTGCGGGTGACTGGACAATCGGCTCTATGAATAAGGAAGACGTGGCGAATGATAATATCGGTGTTATGCCATGGCCGATTGTATCAAAGGGATGGAAGCACGGGTACGGTGCATCGGCAGCAATTGCGTACGGTATGGTGCCTGACAATCCTAATAAAAAAATTGTTATCGATATTGTAAAATTTATTTTTTCTGACAAGGGAACTGCTGTGCTCCTTGAAAACGATATTCATCCGATTTCAAAGAAAGCGACAGAACTTCCTGTGACAAATAATTTGATGAAAGAGGTGCTGAAGGAGAGTACGAAATCCGATTATTTCTACAGTCCGTTTATGATCAATACGAACCCCGAGATTGGGAGGCGAGAGATCGATGACCTGGGTAAACTGTTTACAGGTATGATGACGGCAGATGAGGTATGTAGCGACCTTGAAAAATTTACCAAGGAACAACTGAGACAATGACAGGGGTAATGTAGCTAAACAAAGGGAGGAATAATCAAAAACGATCATTCCTCCTTGAAATTTTATTAAGCAGTACGGTGATTTACCGGGTATTGGGCGGGTGTCATTAATGAGGGTGCCTTTTCCATTCCAGATTTGTTTTTAATTTGGATTTTTTACGTGAATTCTGAGATATTTTTCGAGGGCAGGTATGAAACAGGATAAGAGCAACGCTGCGTATCTCTATGTTACGCCTTTGCTATTGATGATAATTTTTATTGTCCTCTACCCGCTTCTGTTTAACCTGATATTGAGTTTCTATAAATGGGATGGTTTCAGGAAAGGTATCTTTACTCAGTTTGTGGGTTTTAAAAATTATATCGTTCTTGCAAAATCCGAATACTTCTGGATTGCGCTTAGAAATACGGCATATTTCGAACTGGCGTGCAGTATATTCCAGGTTTTTTTCCCGCTTATTTTTGCGGTAATACTGTATTATGGTTATTTCAAACGTGAAAATCTTATAAAAGGTATAATATATTTTCCGGCGCTCGTTTCTCCGGTTGTTGTTGGGCTTGTATGGCGGTTTTTCTTCTCCTACGAAGGACCGATCAATAATATGTTGCGTGCGATACACCTTGATTTTTTCGCAATAGAATGGCTTGGAAATATATATACGCCTATCTGGATTATCGCATTTATAAACATCTGGCAGTGGACCGGGTTCGGGATTGTACTATACTATGCGGGGTTGAGCTCAATCGACAGTGAGCTGATAGAAGCTTCAAAGATAGACGGAGCATCATTTTTTAAATATGTCACAAAAATCGTCATTCCTCTTTTAAAACCGGTTATTATACTTGATGCTCTCCTTGTATTTATCTCCGGATTCAGGGTGTTTGATATTGTGTATGTTACCACACGGGGTGGGCCGATTCATCAGTCAGAGGTGCTGACGACACTACAGTACTACTATTCCTTTGATTCATATGGACCGAATAAAATGGGAATTGCTTCGGTTATATCTGTTGTTCTGCTTGTAATTGTCGTGGTTTTTTCTCTGGTGAGATTCGCTGTTAATAAAAGAATTGAAACAACAGCAAACGTGTAGAGGCGATTGGAATGCGAAAACTATCAATTTCAGCGTATATTACAACACGGTTTATTATTTTTCTCGGATTGCTCGTTATTATATTTCCACTTTTCTGGATCTTTACACTCTCCTTAAAATTACCAAATGAAGTATTCAAGGCCTATTTCTTTATAATACCAAAACATGTGACGCTTAAAAATTATGTGTCTGCCCTGGATTATGCGCGTATGTACTTTAAAATCGGTTTTCCACGCATGTACCTGAATAGTTTTATCATAACATCGTCAACGATCGTCATAACACTTTTTATTGCTCTATTAGCAGGATTTGCTTTGAGCAACTATCGTTTTAAAGGAACGAATACGATTTTTTCGCTTATTCTTGCAAGCTTCATGATACCAACGCAGGTTTTACTCATTCCATTATTTGTTTTCTTTAAAAAGATACATATTCTCAATACCTATCTTGCTGTTATACTCCCATATACACTTTTTACGGTTCCAATAGCGGTGCTTATCTTTAAGAGTTTCTTTAGCGAGATCCCGCGTGAGCTCAAAGAAGCAGCAATCATCGATGGAGCCTCCAATTTCCTATACTTCCTTAAGGTGGCGATTCCCATTGCAAGACCGGCAATTGCGACCTGTATTATTTATTCCTTTACCCTCGTCTGGAATGAGTTTTTACTTGCGTTGATATTCCTCGGGAAGAATGAATTAAAACCTCTGCCTGTTGCCATATCAAACATTGCCGGAGGACAGTATATTGTTCCGTACAATATATTTACCGCTTCAATGATGATATGTATTATTCCGATTCTTATTATATTTTTGTGGATGCAGAAATGGTTTTTACGTGGAGTTACCGTCGGTGCATTAAAAGGATAGAATTGTTGTAGTTGATTTTGTTCTGAGAATAAATCCTGGTGGTACGAAAGGAGAAGAGGATTGGAAATCGGCCTTTCCAGAGTTTGTATGACTCCTCCGACGGGCACAAAGCTTGTAGGTCAGCCTGAGCAATTGGAAGCTGATGGAAAGTATATCGACCTCTTCGCTCGTGCATTTTATCTCGGGTCGAGGGGGGATCGATTATTGATCATCTCATGTGACCTCCTTTTTATGCCGAAGGACGAGACTGATTATTTGAGGAATGTGATATCCGAAAAAACGGGGGTGGCTTTTGAAAATATTCTAATTCACACGACCCATACGCATGCTGGTCCTGCAGTAACCGGGCTGTTCGGTGAGAATCATGTTGACCGTGGGGT